>JAEUJK010000311.1 GCA_016794735.1 Gemmatimonadota bacterium
GGGGTTCAGCGCGCGTCGAGGGTGACGACGTCGCGATAGGTCCGGAAGGCACCCGCCCGATCGTGCCGCACGAAGTCCCGCACGCGCTGCAGCAACTGCACGCTGCGATGGCCGGGGACGGCCAGCGGGACCCCCATGCCGCGGCCCTCGAAGACGCTCCGGATGATCACCGAGCGCTCGTCCAGCGGGAACCGCGCCATCGTCGCGGCAAAGGTCGGGAAGCCCCCGTCGCGCCAGACGTACTGTTCGGCATTTGACGTGTAGGCCGCCGACAACACGAGCCCGCGGCGACGCACCTCGTCGGCGACGGCCGGAAAGGCGCGTGTGCCTGCGAGGTCCCCCACCACGGGGATGATGCGCCCCGCGGCATGGAGGTCGCGCACGAACAGCCAGTCGGCCTCGCGTGCCATGAACGAGCGGCGCTCACCCGACAGGTCGGTCGCGAGCAGCAGGCTCCGCAGCGTGGGGCGCGTCGGGTCGTCTCCCCGCCCAAACGACGAAAAGCGAAGCTCCAGCCCACGCCGGATGAACTCCAGGTGGAACCGGGTCACCACCTCGCGGTCCCGCGCGTCGAGGGGCACGCCGAGGGCTTCCACCTGGACCAGGGTCTCGCGCGCCACCTGTGTGGCCCCACGCGGGTCCACCGGTGCGGCATCCACCCACGCGAGCAGCTGTTCCAATGGCCGACCGCTCCACGACGCCACGTCCGGCGGCGGCGCGCGTCCGACCCAGCGACACAGGAACTCCAGCCGGTTACGCGACGCGGCGAACCACACTTTGTACATCAGGTGCTGCAACATGTTGTCGCGCCGGATGTCGAGCAGGAACGCGACACTCGGGCGAATGATCGCGATGTAGGAGAAGTTCTGGTCGGGGCCCACCCCGACATAGGCGCCACCGCGCACCCCATCGCGTTCGAGGCGCGTGGCCACGTGCAGGTAAGACGTCTCGTTGGAGATGAGGTTGTCGGAATCGAAGAACCCGCCGGGCTCCGACAACCGCGCGACGGCGGCGGCAAAGGCGGTGTCCGGCGCACGCGCCGCGGGGCGTTCCGCCGGCCGCTGGGCACCCGCCGTCGTCGCCAGCGCCACCAGCACGACACTCGTGATCGCGCGCACGAACCATCTCCCCTGCATGGACGAGCAAGGTGTGCGACGGCACGACCGCTGTCCATAGATTCCGGACGTGGACCATCCCACCGCCTTCCGTGGTCCGTTCCGGACGGACCGGCTCGCGTGCGAAGCCTACAGCGAATCTGCAGGGATCCTGCAGGTGATTCCCGCGGCCGTCGCCGTGCCCGAGGATGCGGACGACCTCGCCGTGCTCTGTGCATGGGCCTCCCGCATGGGGGTCGCGCTCATTCCGCGCGGGAGCGGGAGCAGCATGGCTGGCGGCGCGGTGGGCCCCGGTGTGGTGGTCGACCTGCATCGATTCGCCGAAGCGCCGTCCATCGACCCCACGTGGGCACGAGCACGCGCCGGGGCCGCGGTCACGCGCGCGCACGTCGACGCGGCCGCGCGCGCACATGGGCTGCGTTTCCCGGTCGACCCGTCGAGTGGGGCCTTTTGCACGATTGGTGGCATGGTCGCGTGTAATGCCGCCGGCGCGCGCACCCTCGCGTTTGGCGCCACGCGGCCGTGGGTCCAGTCGATCGACTGCGTCTTCGCCGACGGATCGCGCGCGCGCATCAGTCGCGGCGCAACACCGCGTTCATCCGATCCACCCGTGCTGCGGCGGTGGTGGCGGCTGTCGGATTCCCTGCGCCGCACCGCCGCCGCGCTGCCCACACCCGCGGTCCGCAAGCAGTCCTCCGGTTACGGAGTCCACGACTTTGCGCGGACCGGCGACCTCGTCGACCTGCTGGTGGGGAGCGAGGGCACGCTCGCCTTCTTCACCGCGATCGAACTCTCCCTCGCGCCGCTCCCGGGGGCAACCGCCACCCTGCTCGGCGCGTGGGACAGCATCGAAGGTGCGGTGTTTGCTTCCGGGTTGGCGCGCGAGGCCGGAGCCGTGGCGTGCGAACTGCTCGATGCCACCTTCCTGCGTGTCGCCGCGCGCGGTCGCTCGCTGCCGGTGGATGCCACGAGTGAGAGTGTGTTGCTCGTCGAACTCGAGGCCGGTGACGCGACCGACGCGATGGCGCGCGGTCAGGCACTCGCGCGGGCGTGGCAGCGGGCTGGTGCCACGACGGTGCATGTGGGCTTCGATCCGGAGTCCGAGGAGGCGCTGTGGGCGCTACGCCATGCCGCGAGCCCGATCCTGGCGCGTCTCGATCCGCACATCCGGTCGATGCAGATCGTGGAGGACGGATGCGTGCCGCCCGCGCAGCTCGCCGCGTACCAGCGCGGGGTGCGCCAGGCGCTGGCCGACGCCGGACTCGAGGGGGTCATCTTTGGCCACGCCGGTGACGCGCACCTGCACGTGAATGCCCTGGTGGATACGCGAACCGCCACCTGGCACCAGCAGATTCGCGCCCTGTTCGCCGAGGTCGTCCGGCTGACGCGTGCCCTTGGCGGCACCATGGCAGGCGAACACGGGGACGGACGTCTCCGCACCCCAGTGCTGGGCGACTTCTGGAGCGACGCCGGGCTCGAGGCGTTCCGGCAGGTGAAGGAGACCTTCGACCCCGCTGGACTCCTCAATCCCGGGGTGAAGACAGGGCGCGGTCCCGACGGGCTGGGTGCGGTGAAATACGACCCGGCGCGACCGGCGCTGGCGCCGCACGTCCGCGCGATGCTCGACCGGGTGGAAGTCGAGCGGCGTTGGAATGAACTCCGGCTAGAGTTGCTCGACTCGACCGGCTAGCTTGCCCGGCCAACGCCTGCACCTCGCCATGCTCCATTACGCGCCTCGCATCACCGTCCTTTCGCGTCCCGCTTTTTCGGAGCCGGCGCACCTCCCGGTGGCATGGAACGGGCCGGCGAGCGATGGCGAACGCCTGGCGGAGTTTGCCGGCCGGCTCTGCTACATGAGCCAGCGCAACCCGGCCAACCGCACGACGCCCGAGTACCTGCTCAACATCCTCAAGCAGGGCCACGGCAGCGTGCTGGAACACGCCAACTACTCGCTGCTGCTGGAAGGTGTGTCGCGGTCGCTGACGCACGAGCTGGTGCGCCACCGGGCCGGCTTTGCGTACTCGCAGCTGAGCCAGCGGTACGTGGACGAGTCCGAGGCGGCGTTTGTCGTTCCCCCGGCGATCATCGGCGACGACGCGCTGGAGGCGACGTGGCGCTCACAGATCGAGTCCGCCCAGCGGGCATATATCGCGCTCGTGGACGAACTGATGGCGCGGTACGCGTGGGTCGAGGACAAGGTGCACCGTCGCAAGATGGCCCGCGAAGCGGCGCGCGGCGTCCTGCCGAACTCGACCGAGACGAAGATCGTGGTCACCGCCAATGCACGGGCGTGGCGCACGATGCTCGAGCTGCGCGCGGGTGAGGGAGCCGAGCTGGAGATCCGTCGCCTCGCGGTCGCCGTGATCCGCGTCCTGCAGGCGGAGGCCCCCGGGTTCTTCGGGGACCTCGAGATCTACGAGGCCGAGGACCGGCGCGAGGCAGGTCGGATCGGTTACCACAAGGTGTGACGAACCGTCGGACCTAACGACGCAGGGACTTTACACCACTCCCGGGACCCCCGATAATGGGAGGTCCTCCCGCAGGTACCCATGGTCCTTCGCACCTGCCTCGCCGTACTCCTCCTGCTGGTTGCGCCGGGCGCTTGCGCCAGCGGCAGCACCGGTGGTGCCCGCGCCACGGGCAGCACGGAGGTCATCCGCGCCGATGAGCTGCGGCGTTCGGGGGCAACCGACCTGCTTTCGGCCATCCGCATGCTGCGCCCGGCGTTCCTCCAGACCCGCGGGCGAACGTCGATCACGCGGTCCGAGGAATCGGAGGTTGCCGTGTACGTCGACGACCGGCCGTTCGGCGGGCTCTCGATGCTGCGCGACATCCAGATCAACACGGTGATGGAGGTCCGGCACTTCAGCGCCACGCAAGCCCAGGTGCGTTGGGGTGGCGATGGCCACTCGCAGGGCGCCATCCTCATCATCACGGGGTCGCCACGACCCCAGTGATGGGCAACATGTGGCGGCACCTGCGCCCGGCCTGGGCGGCATTGCTCGTTGCCGGCCTCGCCTGCAGCGACGGCACCTCGCCTCCAGGGAAGAACCCGGGTGGGGCGACGTCACTTCGTGTCACGCCAGCCACGGTGTGGCTCACGCCGGGATCGTCCACCACGCTGGTCGCCGAGGTGCGCGACAGCAGCGGCGGGATTGTCAGTGGCACGTCGGTCGCGTGGACCTCGCTGACTCCCTCGACCGCGACAGTCTCCGCGACCGGGTCCCTCCTGGCCGTGACCGCCGGCAACACGCGTGTAGTCGCCGCACTGGGCACCCTGCGCGACACCGTCGAGGTGACGGTCCAGGCGGCGGCCCGGGTGGCCAGCTTTGGCGCGGAGCGCCAGGGCGCGACGGACGTCTCGTTGCTTGGGGTGTGGGCGGACGCCACCACCCCGACCGCATTCGCCGTCGGCCAGCTGGGGACCATCCTCGCGTCGTCCCCCACCGGGTGGCGCGTGGTCACCCTCGGCACCGCCGAGACCTTCGTGGGCATCTGGGGTTCGGCTGCAAACGACGTTTGGGCCGTGGGGTCGGGTGGTGTCATCGCACACTGGGACGGTGCGACCTGGCAGCTCACCGAGTCGCCAACGACGGAGACCCTCCTCGACGTCTTCGGCTTCTCGCGGACGGAGGTCTGGGCCGTGGGCGTGCGCGGGACGATCCTGCGGTACGACGGCACGTCGTGGCAGGTGATGACCACCGGGCAGTCGTGGGAGCTGTGGGGGATCTGGGGTACCTCACCGACGAACCTGTTCGCCGTCGGGCAGAACGGCGTGATCGTGCGGTACACGGGCGGGACGTGGCAGCCCATGACGACCCCGGCGGAGACGCCGCTGTTTGGCGTCTGGGGAAGCAGCGCGTCGGACGTGTGGGCCGTGGGGATCAATGGCGCCACGTGGCGCTTTGACGGAACGCGCTGGAACGTCCAGGCACCCATCACGGCCCGCAACCTCTTCGGGATCTGGGGCCGGGCCGCGAACGACCTGTATGCCGCCGGCAACACCGGCGCCGTGCTGCACTACAACGGCGTTGCCTGGACCGAACTCACCAACACGGCGACGGGGCAGAACCTGCGTGGGGTCTGGGGGGACCACCAGGGCGGCGTATTGGTGGCAGGATGGGACGGCACCGTCGTGCGCGGCACGGTCGGGTCGACCCCATGGACCACGGAGATATCGTCGCCGACGCTCGTGACCGTGTGGGGGCCGGGCGATGGGACCGTGTACGCCGCCGGTGGTGGTGGCGCACTCTTCCGGCGGTCCACCGGCACGGGATGGGCGCAGTATCCCCTGCCTCCGTCGCAAACGCTGTACGGGCTGCATGGCGCCAACGCGTCGACCATCGTCGCGGTGGGCGACACGGGGACCGTCTGGCGGTTCAATGGCACCGACTGGCGGCGTGAAGCGGCTGGCACACAGGTCCTGCTGCGGTCGGTGTGGTTGAGCAGCCCGACGAGTGGCCTCATCGTCGGCGAACGCGGCACCATCCTGGAATATCGCAGCGGGGCGTGGAGCCCCATGACCAGCGGCACGACCGCGTTCCTGCGCCACGTGTGGGGGACCAGCCCCACCAATGTGTATGCCGTCGGGGATTCGGGGCTTGTGCTGCGGTATGACGGGGCCGCGTGGCGCCCGATGATCACGCCGACCCGCGTGCTGCTGCGTGGTGTTTGGGGCTCCGGCCCGACGGACATCTTTGCCGTGGGGGAGCAGGGCACGATCCTCCGCTACGACGGGCACCGATGGAGCCAGATGGCCTCGGGGACGTCGCTCGCGATCCGCAGCGTGTGGGGCAGCAGCCCCGTCGATGTGTACGCCGTGGGCGAGAACGGCCTCGTGCTGCGCTTCGACGGGGCGAGCTGGCGCCCGCTGCCCTTCAATGGAACGCCCCTGCTGATCCAGGCCTGGGGTGAACCTGGGCAGGGGCGGGTCTACGCCGTGGGCACGGTCACGACGATCCTGCGCGGCGACCGGCAGTAGGGCCGCCGCGCGCGGTCAGGCTTCCTCGACCTCCTCCTTGCGATGCTTGGCCGACTCGGCGATCACCTTCTGCGCCGCGTCGTTTGGCATCGTCTCGTACATGTGGAACCTTCGCGTGTACGTGCCGTGGCCGTGCGTCAGCGAGTTGAGGTCCGTCGCGTAAAGATGCAGCTCGGAGTTGGGCACGATGGCCCGCACGACGGCGCCTTCCCCGTTGCCCGATGAATCGGTCCCCACGATGCGACCCCGGCGCTGGTTGAGGTCGCCCATCACGTCCCCCATGTACGCCTCGGGCACGCGGATCTCGACTTCGTCCAGCGGTTCGAGCAACACCGGGCGGCACTTGGGCGCCACCGTCTTGAAGGCGAGGATGCCGGCCATCTTGAACGACATTTCGTTCGAGTCCACCGAGTGGTACGAGCCGTCGAACAACTCCACCTCGAAATCCACCAGCGGATAACCCGCGAGGATGCCGCGCGCACTGGCCTCCTGGATCCCCTTGTCCACGGCGGGCCGGAAGTTCGAGGGAATGACGCCCCCCACGATCTTGTCGACGAAGTGATACCCGGCCCCACGCGCGCGGGGTGCGAACCGCACCCAGCAATCCCCAAACTGTCCGCGGCCGCCGGATTGCTTCTTGTGCCGCCCCTGCCCGTCGGCCCTGGCCGTGAGGGCCTCGCGGTAGGCGATCTTCGGGCGCGTCAGCTCGGCGACCACGTTGTACTTCCGCTTGAGCCGCGCCATCGCGACCTCGAGGTGCCGTTCGCCCATCCCCGAGATGATCGTCTCGTGTGTCTCGGCGTTGTAGTGCGTCTCGAAGGTCGGGTCCTCGTCGTGCAGGCGGTGCAACCCGGGCTGCAACTTTTCCTCGTCGTTGCGTGAGGCCGCGTGCACGGCAAAGGAGACCACCGGCTCGGGGAAGGCGATCTGCGGCAGGCGGACCGGGTGCTCCTTCGTGGAGAGCGTGTCGTTCGTGTGCGTGTTCTTCAGCTTGGCCACGCACCCGATGTCACCGGCGCGCAGCACCGGCACCTCGAGGCGTTCCTTGCCCTGGGCGACGCACAGGTGCCCCATCTTCTCGACCGTGTCGCGCGTTGCGTTGTAGAACTCCTGCCCGTTGCTCACCGATCCCGAGAACACGCGGAAGTACGAGACCTCGCCCACGTGCGGCTCGGAGTGCGTCTTGAACACGAGCGCCGCGAACGGGTTGGTGTCGACCGCGTGGATCTCCACGGTGTGGTCGCCTTCCGCGCCCTTGAAGGCGTGGATCTCCTCCATCTCGTAGGCGGAGGGCATGAGCTGCACGAGCTCGGTGAGGAGCGCGTGGACGCCGATGACGTGTTCCGCCGAGACGGCGAAGAGCGGATAGAGGTCCATCCGCTTCATGGCTTCCTTCATGCCGTGGATCGCCTCGTCGCGGCCGATCTCCACCCCCTCGAGGTAGCGCTCCAGCATGGCGTCGTCGGTGGCCGAGACCGCCTCGATCATCTCCTGGTAGTACGTGTCGAAGCGTCCTTGTTCTTCCGGCGGGATGTCGGACTCGGTGTACTCGCCGGTCTTGGTCCCGGCCTTGTAGATGTAGGCCTTCCGGGCGAAGAGGTTCATCACCCCGCGGAAGGTGGGGCCGCTCCCGATCGGGATCTCCACCGGCACGACCTTGTTGGTCAGCCGCTCCTTGACCTGCTGGTACACGCGATCGAAGTCCGCGTGTTCCTTGTCCATCAGGGTGACGGCAAAGAGGATCGGGTCGAGGCGTGTCGTGGCCTCCTGGAACATCTTGACCGTCCCGACTTCGACCCCGGAGGCCGCACTGACGACGCAGATCACGCCGTCGGCCGCGGCCACGGCCGCGATCGCGTCGCCCTGGAAATCCAGGTACCCCGGCGCGTCGATGAGGTTGACCTTGGTGTCCTGCCACTCGGCAAAGGCGCACCCCAGCTCGATCGAATACCCGCGTTCAATCTCCTCGGGCGTGTGGTCCGTGAGCGTCGTCCCGTCCTTGATGTGGCCGTGGCGCTTGCTCGACCCAGAGACGAACGCGAGCGCATCCACGAGGGTGGTCTTTCCACTAGCGCCGTGACCCACGACGGCGACGTTCCGGATGTCCCTGGCGTGATACTCCCGCATGCGAGCCCTCTCCAGCGTGGAAACAGTTGGCGCTGACGCTGGGGCTTGCGTGACAGGTCGGCAAGGGGGGAACCACGGGCACGCCGTCCGGCAGCCGACGCTGCACGAACCGCGATCCGCGTCGCACCGTAGCCGACCTCGCCGAGCCTCCCGGCTCGGAAAACGCGGAACGGGCCGCGCGCGACCGGTCGCACCTGCGACCTGCCACACACGGCCCGTCCCTGACTTCGGACTTCCTCCTGCCTGGTCCCACACCACTGCTCAGCTACTGACTCTGACGGATGAGGTTCCCGGTTCAGTCTCCTTCAGTGTCCACGCCAACACCATCCGCATGCCGATAGGTGTCGAGAAACGCGTCGGAACGCGCCCCGACCGCGGCCGGAAGGATCACCGTGGAGGAAAGGGTGAAACTGATGGCACGGCGGGTCCCTTCGGGCCAGTCGTGCATGGACAGGCCCGCGACGATCCGCATCAACGACACCCCGCACTCATCGAGCAGGTTGCCAGCGGTCTCATCGAGAACCTCCAGGGGAATCATGACGTCGCGCGTAACCAGTCCCCCGGTCTGCTGGTCGCGCCAGGCCGCATCTCCCACCGCGCCGCGCTCTGGCCAGAGCGCAACGTGCCGGATCGTATCCGAACGTTCGGTGGGCTCGCGTCGCATCTCCACCGCAGCCGCCAACGCCATCGCCAACCGCTCGATCGTCGGGTCCCCATACAGGGTCACGACGTCGCGCGACGGACGGTCGGAATTGAGCGGCGACGGCACGGAGTTCACGTGCGCGAGCACCGTCGAGTGTTCAGGGCGATCCTCGAGCATCACGAGGACGTCCATCACCCCTCCTCTCGGAATGACCAGACCACGCCCTGCACCCCATGTGCAGTCGACTGTCTGGCACCATACCCGCAATGACCCTGCCATCACCTGCTCGGACACATGGAATTTTCTGCTGTTCCATGTACCAATCGGCCGACACTTGGAAGGGTTCGCGGCCCTGTCGGGCGTCGAACGCGGTCTCCCCTGCAGCCCGCAAGCCCCTGAGACGATGCTAATGCGTTGTCTGGCTAAAGGTTGCGGTCGCCGAGGATCACTTGCCGAGGTCGTAACGATGCTGTATTCAGAGGAGTTGTCCCCCCCACTGCTGATCGCATGACCGTTTCCAAGGACCAGCCGGCTCGAATTCTCGTGGTCGAGGATCGCCGCGAGGTCGTCGATCTCCTCGCCCAGAC
>JAEUJK010000406.1 GCA_016794735.1 Gemmatimonadota bacterium
GCCTGCCACGCATCGCGATAGGCGGGGAGGTTCGCCACGAGCTGCTGCGTCTGCTCGACGACGGGGGGCACGAGCAGCGTGACCAGCCCGATCGCGCCGGCGAGGGTCGAGACGAATGCGAGGGTGAAGGCCACCCCGCGCGGAAGGCTCGTGCGCCGCTCGATGCCCTGGGTGGCTGCGCCGAGGTAGAGCGAAAAGAGGATCGCGACAAAGAGCAGCAGGAAGATGTCGGCGGCCCGGGCGAGCAGCCACAAAAGCAAAACGGTCGCGACCGTCGCGGCGAGCGCGGGCGCGAACCGTAATGCCGGGACCTGTGCGTCGCGGCTGATCACCGCGACTCAGGGCTTGTCGTCGCCATCCTCGATCTCGGCGTGCACGTCCTCGGGCGCCGGCTTCCCGGCCCCGATCTGCTTCTTCTCGGCGGAACCGGCGGCGAGCAGGCCCATCTTCTGCTTGAGGGCCATGAGCTGCGCATCGGCGGTCAACCCGCCCGCGGCCTTCTCCAACTGCTTGAAGTCGGCCTGGAGTCGGTCGCCGGAGAACTCCTGATCGATCTCGGTGCTGGCCTTCAGCATCCGCTCGTTCTGCTCGATCTTCTCTTCCATCCGCGCAAAGGCCTCGAACGCGGACTTCTCCGAGAGCCCCGACATGGTCTCGTGGATCCGCTTCTGCGCCTGCGCCCGTCGCTGCCGGGCGAGGAGGAGGTTCTTCTTGCGCTTGGCCTCCTCGATCTTGTCGTTGAGCTCGTGGAGGGAGTGCTTGAGCTTCTCCGTCTCCAGCTGGTGCGACTGCCAGGTCTGCTCCAGCTGCGCGTGGTGCGCGAGGTGCTCACTCTGGCGCACCAGGGCCTGCTTGGCCAAGTCATCGCGCCCCTGCTGGATGGCCAGCATGGCCTTCTGCTCCCAATCCGCCGCCGCCTTCTGCTCGGCGTCGGCCTGGTCGCGCAAGCGCTTCTCATCGGCGATGGCGGCGGCCACCTGCTGCTTGGCCTTCACCAGCTGGTCCCGCATGTCGACGATGATCTGGTTGAGCATCTTCTCCGGGTTTTCCGCGGAGGAGATCATGTCGTTGATGTTCGACTTGATCAGGGATGCAAGACGATCGAAGATGCCCATTGCTTAAGCGTCCTCGCGGTAGGACGTGAGTTCGCGCAGGTGTGTGGCGAGGGCGAGGGTCATGCTTTCGTAGCTGGCCTGGAACTCCTCGTAGTCCAGGTGCGAGAGTTCGAGGGCCTCGGTGAGGACGATCGAGTCGTCGCTGATCCCGTAGGAGCCATGCACCAGGTCGGAGGCATTGAGCTCCAGGAGGCGCCGGTTGAGGTCCGCCCCGCGGCCGTTCTTCACCGGGACGTTCATGACCTTCACCCGCAACACCACGACGGGTGGGTTGTGGTGCACGACGACGTCGACATCCAGCGCCCCGCCCGGCTGGACGATCCACGTGTTGTCGTCGACGGCAAAGTACGAGATGCCATTGGCTGACATCCGGTCGAGAAAGGACTCGATATCGTCTTTGGTGGCCATGCCGAAGGTGCAGGAGGTGTGTGTCCGACCTCTACGGGCGGAGTCGGCCGGGGGTTTCCTCCCGCCACCGTCAAGATAAGCGTCGCGGCCGCGGGCGCGACGTCAGGTGGACGCGGGTCCCATCACAAACAGGGTGTTTCCGGCCGGATCGAGCAGGTCGAAGGTGCGGGCCCCCCAGGGCTCATCCCGGGGGGCACGGAGCACGGGCACCCGCGCGCTCCATTCGGCGAAGTACGCATCGGCGTTCTCGACCTCGAGTGCGACACACGCCGCGCGTCCGTGCCCACTCATGGGCGCGTCGATGGTGAGCGCGATGCCCCCGCGCGCGAGGCCGATCATCCCGGTGCGACCATCCTCGGACAGCTCGAAGGTGACCTCGAATCCGAGCCC
>JAEUJK010000517.1 GCA_016794735.1 Gemmatimonadota bacterium
CGGCACTTGTGACCCGGACCCCCGTCTGGCGTCCCTTCCTTAGAGCTGATCTTTACCAGGGGTGTCCTCAGCCCCCTTCCTCGCCCAGCTGATGTCGACCACATTGCTTGAAAGGCCCGTCCGCGCCATGGATAACGCCGCTTTCCTTCGCTCCATCCCGCTGTTCGCCAAGCTCGAAGACGCAGAACTGGTGCGCTTCGGCGAACTCATGCGCGAGAAGAACTACCCGAAGGGCAGCGTCATCGTCTTCGAGGACGATCCCGGTGACTCGCTCTTCGTCGTGCGCGACGGACGCGTGAAGGTGGTCCTCATCGGCGAAGACGGACGCGAGGTCATCCTCGGCGTCCTCGGCGTGGGCGAACACTTCGGCGAACTCTCCCTCATCGACGACCAGCCGCGCTCCGCGCACGTCATCGCGATGGAAGAGACCAACCTGCTCGTCCTCCGCCGCGATGACTTCCGCCGTCGCGTCGAGGCCAGCCCCGCCGTCGCGTGGTCGCTCATGAGCGAACTCACGCGCCGCCTGCGTCGCGCCGACGCCAAGATCCACGGGCTCGCCCTCCTCGACGTCCCGGGGCGCATCGCGCGCTTGCTGCTCGACTTCGCCGAGGAAGGCGGGTCGGACCTCATCGAGAAGCCGCTCACGCACCAGACCATCGCCCATATGATCGGGGCCAGCCGCGAGACGGTCAGCCGCACAATCCGCGACTTCCAGATCCAGGGGTTGATCAAGGTCGAACGTCGGCGAATCTCCGTGGCCAACCGACCCGCGCTCCGCCAGATGGCGCAGGCGCGCGTCTAACCTGCGCGCCGTCCGTCCGGCGGTGATCCGCCGGACGGGCCGTGTCTCGCGACCAGCATGCGCGCGCGATTCTGGGGCACCCGCGGTTCCTGCCCCGCCCCGGGGGCCCACACGCTCCGCTTCGGCGGCAACACGACCTGCCTCGAGCTTCGCACGGATGACGATGGCCTCGTCATCTTCGATGCCGGCTCAGGCATTCGCGAGTTGGGGCTGACCCTGGCGGCCGCCAGCGGCGGCGCGCCGGTGCGCGGGGACGTGTTCTTCAGCCACGCTCACTGGGACCACATCCAGGGGCTCCCCTTCTTCACGCCCGCGTTCCAGAAGGGGAACCAGTTCCGTCTCTTCGGCTCCCCGGCCCTCGAACGCAGCCTCGAGGTCGTGCTCCGCCAGCAGATGAGCCCCGTCGTCTTCCCGGTGGCGTTCGACCAGCTCTCGGCGCGCATGGAGTTCGCGCCGTTCGGCTCCTACGCCCACGACGGGAACGGCTACTCGCTGCGGGCCATCAACGTGCGCCACCCCGGCGGTGCGTTAGGCTTCCGCGTCAACCCGCCGGGCGCGCCCGATCGCTCCATCGTCTTCATCCCCGACAACGAACTCGATCGCGACGGGGATCGCGCCGAGGACGCCTCGACGCGCGATGCGCTCGTGGACTTCGCCCGCGGCGCCCGCATCCTCATCCACGACGCGATGTACACCGGCGCGGAGTACATGAACCACCGCGGGTGGGGCCACTCGTCCTACCGCGATGCCGTGGACTTTGCCATCGCCGCGGAAGTGGAAACGCTCGTGTTGTTCCATCACGAACCCGAGCGCTCCGACGACGCCCTCGATGCCATGCTCGCCCTCTGTCACCAGATGGTCAGCGAGCGTAACGGCCACGTGCGCGTGATCGCCGCCGCCGAAGGCGAGTCGCTCGAGGTCTAGGTCGCGCGCCAGCGGCGCGCGAGCACCCAGGCGTGAGGCATCGCCACCAGCAATGCCACCTGCTCCGCGTGTTGCGGCGTGCGCAACAGGCCAAGCACCACGCCGATCACGGCCAGCGCGGCGAGCGCCCCGACAAAGACCCGCGCGCGCCCCTGCAGCGGCCCACGCCGCAGCACGAGCCAGGCCAGTCCCCACCACAGCGGATTGAGGTAGAGCAGGTTCACGTTCTGGTACGCCCAAACGTGGCGGGTGAATCCCCACAGGATCACCAGCAGCACGCCGAGCAACCCGGCCACCACACACCAGGTGGATGCGGCAACCTGCCCCGCCCGCGGCGAGACCCGCGCGGCAAGCGCCAGCAGCAGGGTGATCCCGAGGGCAATCAACGCGTACCGCACCTGGTGGTTCACCGGCGCCGCCAGCGACGCCGGACGCGCCGCCAGGAAGACCTCGCGCTCGGAGGCGACCAGCGGGCGCATCACGCCGTTGGAGTCGGCGAGCTGCACCTCACGCAGCCCCTCCTGCATCACCATCGGGATGAACATCGCCTCGTGCCGCGACATCTCGCGATCCGATGGCGTCCCGAGGCCGATGTCGATCCCCGTGTAGAGCAGGTCGGC
>JAEUJK010000580.1 GCA_016794735.1 Gemmatimonadota bacterium
GCCGAGGTAACGCTCCACGCGTCGTGACTCCAGGTATCGCGGTACCGCGCAACTGCCGAGTGCAGCCAGCAACAGGACCCCGGCGAAGGCGAGCCGCCACGTCCCGGCGGCCGCCGTGCGCTCCACCTGCTGCGACACCAGGCACGGCTCGAGCAAGCGATCCTGCACATTCACCGGTCGCCCGTCGCGGCCGAAGGTCTCGATCGCTTCGGCATGCGCGCGTTGCACGGCTTCCACCGACTCCTGCAGCGTCTCGCGATAACTCACCGGCGCCTGCCCCCGCACCACCGCCGCGAGCACGATGCCTGGCCCCTGTTCGGCCCACACCGTGAGGTCGCCGAAGGCAAACGAGTCCAACCCTTCCTGGGTGGACACCTCCAGCGAGTCCTGGGCGAACTGCGTGATCGCGGTCAACATCCCCGCCACCATGTCCGGCGACAACGCCTTCACGCCAGGTGCCGTGAGGTGTCGCAACAACAACCCCGTCTCGCGATGGATCAGGAAGAGCTGCTCGGCCCGAAAGACCAGCGAGTGGGAGAGCACGACCTCGCCGAAGGTCTTCCCGGTGCGCCACGCCTCCATGCGCCAGCGCAGGCCGCGCGGGGTGAACGCGTGTTCGAGCGTGGTGTTGATCGACTGCGAGAGTTCGGCGAACGCCGTCGCAATCGCACGACGAATGGCGGGGCCGATGATCGGGAAGATCGCATCGACCAGGGGCTGCGGGTCGCGCCGGATGGACGCCTTGATCGCGTCGCCGACCACGGGACCGAGGGCTGCGCCTAACTCCTGGTCGCTGGCCCGACGTGCGATGGCATCCGGAAGGACCGCACTGACGGCATCGACGTGCAGGCCGGGGTCGTCGAGCCGACGATCGATCGCGTCGAGCCGCGTGCGTTCCGGCCCGACCAGCAGGTCACGCAGGTCCTCAAAGCGATCGTCCGCCACCTTGCAGGCGCCCCTAACGCGGGTCGCCCGCCGCGAGCCGCTCCGCGAATTCGGCAAACATCGCCGCCATCGTCGCCCGGTCTGCCTTGGCGTGCCGCAGGTCCGCCGCCTCGCGCCGCAACGCCTCCGACACCTCGGCGTGCCGACGGGCCATCTCGTCCCCAAGCGTCCGCTGCAGCTCCTGCAGCAGCCCGCGAAGCTCACGCTGCTGCTGCTGCGTCTGGTCGGTGAGCGCGCCGAGGCGCCCCACCAGGTCGCGATTGAGCGCGGCGATGGAATCCAGCGCCTCGCGCACCCCCTGCACCCGGTCGCGCTCCTCGGCCTTCAGCGCCGTGGTCAGCGTCTCGATCTCAGAGCGCAGGTACTGCTCGGTGGCCAGCATGCGTCGGCCGAGGTCCTCGCGCAGGTGCGTCGCCTCACGCTGCAGGCGCTCCTCCGTCGCCGCAAAGCGCCGGTCGTAGTCGCGCATCTGGGTGCCGAACAGGATGTCGCGGATCTTGTCGACATTCCCGGTGTCGGTGGGCGAGTCGGCGCCGTTGGGCACACTTCGGGGATCGGTCATGGCGATTCCTGCTCCTGTGAGGGTGCGGCGCCACCGGGGCGCCCCACCGCGATCTGCATGGACTTGAGCCGCTGGTACAACGTCGATCGCGGCACACCGAGCCGCGAGGCCGCCACGTCGACACGCCCGTTGGCCAGCTCCAGCGCCCGAATTATGTGCCTCCGCTGCACTTCTTCCAGCGTCAAGGTGTCCGACTCGCTCGGGGCGGCCGCCGGCGCACGCCCCCGGACATCAAAGGACAGGTCGCTCGCCCGCACTTCGTGGCGCGAGCCGAGGAGCACGGCACGTTCGAGCACGTTCCGCATCTCCCGGATGTTCCCGGGCCACCGATAGGCCTCGAGGGCACGCTGGGCATCGGCGGCGAGCTCGATCCGCGGACTGCCCAGGTCATGTGCGAGGCGGTCGAGCAGCCGACGGGCTAGCGGCGCGATGTCCTCGACCCGGTCGCGCAACGCCGGTACGTGGAGGGGCAGCGTGCTGATCCGGAAATAGAGGTCACTTCGGAACCGACCTTCCGACACGAGGTTGGGCAGGTCCTGGTGCGTCGCCGCGATCAGCCGGACGTTGACCTGTCGGTCCTTCACCGCCCCAACGCGCCGAAACGCCTGGTCCTCCACGACCTTCAGCAGCTTGGGCTGGAGCGACAACTCGAGGTCGCCGATTTCATCGAGGAACAAGGTGCCGCGATTCGCCAGCTCAACGAGGCCCATCTTCGTCGTCACGGCGCCGGTGAAGGCACCCCGCTCGTACCCGAACAACTCGCTCTCGAGCAACTCCCGCGGGAGCGACGCGCAATTGAGGTCGACGATCGGTTCGTCGCGTCGTGTGCCCTGTTCGTGCAGCCATCGGGTGAGCACGCCTTTCCCCGACCCGGTCTCACCGAGGAGCAGCACCGGCCGATCGGTTTCGGCCACGCGCGCGGCCTGGTCGCGCAATCGCTGGATGGCAGCCGACGTCCCGACAAAGGGATCGAGGGGTGAACGCTCGCGCCGCAACTGCCGCGCGAGGCGTGCCTGCTTGTCGCGCTGCCGCTCCAACGCCCGGTCGATGACCACACGCAACGTGGGCAGCGACACCGGCTTGGTCAGGAAGTCGTCCGCCCCTTCGCGCATCGCCTGCACCGCCAGCTCAACGGAGCCGTGGCCCGTGAGCACGATGATTGGTGTCGTGGCACTGGTGGCCCGCAGCCTCGGGAGCAGGTCGAGGGCGGTCGCATCGGGCAACTTGTAGTCCGTCACGACCACCGTCGGGCGTTCGCGATCGAAGATGCGTTCTCCGTCGGCCGCAGTCCCCGCCTCGGAGACAGCGAATCCGTTCGCTTCCATGAAGTCGCGAACGGCAAAACGGATGACCGGGTCATCCTCGATGAGGAGCAGGCGGGGCGTCGTCACGCGTGGGCTGGGGGAGGTGGGGTCGGAACGTGCACGGTGACGATCGCGCCCTGCACGGCGCCGTTGGCATCGACCCGGTTCGCCGCCTCAATCTTAGCACCATGCTGGTGCGCCACGCGGTGGGCAATCGCCAGCCCGAGCCCGGTCCCTCCCGGGCGACGCGTGACGAACGGTTCGAACACGTGCGGAAGCAGGTCGGGCGGGAACCCCGGGCCATCGTCGGACACACTCAGCACCAGGGACCCGCTGTGACGGACCGCGCCGATCATCACCACGCCGCCCGGCGGCGCGTGCTGGATGGCATTGCCGCCGAGGTTCACCAGCAGCTGGCCGAACCGGACCCGGTCGACCTCCAGGAGGTGCGTCCCGGCATCGCCCACCTCCGCGCGCAGGGTGATCCCGGCCGCAGCGGCGATGGGCGCCAGCGCGAGCTGCGCGGCGTCGACGAGCGCCTGCACCGTGGTCGCGCGGCGCTCCAGCTCCGCCGGCCGCCCGTACTCGAGCAGGTCGCGCATGAGTGCGGAGAGCCGCTCCACCTGCGCATCGAACATCGGGGCCAATCGCGCAAAGTCCGGCTGGTTCCCCAGGCGCTGTCGTGCCGCATCGAGCAATGAGGTGATGGCAAACAACGGATTGCGCACTTCATGCGCGACCCCGGCCACGAGTTCGCCCATGCGCGCCAGGGTCTCGCGTCGCTGCACCTCGTGCTGGAGGGCGAGGAGGGTCGTGAGCTCCTGCAGGACGAGGATCACGCGCTGGTCCACCCCGGTGGGCCACGCACTCGCGGCCCAGGTGCGTCCGTCGGCATCCTGCAATTGCTGGTCGACGCGGAGATCGCGCACCACGGCAGTCAGCGCCTCCCGAAATGCCGCATCCCCGGGCCCTGTCGCGCCTGGCGAGCCATCGGCGAACGCCGCGGCCGCGCGATTGCCACGCACCACGCGACCGGCGCCATCCATCACCATGATCGGCTGCGAGATGGCGTCGAACGTCGCGCGCCACTCGTCAGCCGCCTGTTGCATCACCGCGCGCGCCACGCGTTCCGCGTGCAACTCCCGCGCGCGTGCCTCCGCGCGGGCCCGCTCCGAGGTGTCGTGGACGATCACATGGATGCGACCGCGAGACATCGGCGAGAGGTACAGCTCAACGTGACGCGCCTCGCCCGAGGGGTGGCGATGGACGACGTCGGCCAGGTGGACCCCGATCGTCGCACCGAGCTCGAGCACGTCGTCCAGCGACGCCGGTTCGGCCCAGAGGGAGTCGAGTCGCGCGCCGGCAAGCGCGGCCGGCGACGTTCCATAGAAGTCGCCCGCCGCGTGGTTGGCCTCGAGGATCAAGGCACCGGCCGCCTCCACCAGGAGCTGCGGCGCGGTGCCTCGGTCAAAGAGGGTGCGGTAATCGTCGGGACGATCCAGGGGTCGGGGCGAGTGGAGGCGGCACAGTGCGCACCGCCCGTCACTCGCGCAAGTCGAACCGGCAGGCCAACTACTTCGTGCGGGTCAGCAACTCCTCGATCAGGTCGAGGGCGCGCTTGTCCCCGGTCTGGCCGAGCCAGAAGAGCGCCTTCTTTCGCAGCTCCGGATCCTTGTTGGTGCGCACGATGTTCACCAGCGCCGGGACGGCCTCGTCACGCGGGCGCTGCGACAGGGCAAAGACGGCCTGCTCACGCACCTCGCGGTCCATCGCCGCCTCACCCACCAGCTCCTTGAGCCCCTGCGTGGCGGGTTCCTCGGCGGCCTGTCCCAGCCAGAACACGGCCTGGGTGCGGGCACGCTTGGGGCGCGAGTCGTCGCGCGCGATGCGAATCAACTCGCGCCACACCTCAACGCTGTCGATCAACGTGGCCGGGAAGATCGCGCGCTCGCTGGCCTTCCCCTCGCCAGTGCGGGCGATGTCCAGCAGGAGGTCCGCCGCCTGCCGGGCCGACAGCGCCCCGAGGTCGGTGGCCGTGGCTCCGGCACGCCAGCGCCCCCCAACATAGAAACGCAGGTCGGTGATATCCCCGCCTTCCTTCTCGATGATCACGCGACCCGGGCCCGAGTCGCATTCCACGTCGTATTCCACGTCGCGGGTCGCCCGGTTGTCGATCCGGATCCCGTCACGCCCGACGCGACCCGTGCGCCAGATGTTCTGGCCCTGCCCGCAGACGCCGGGGCGCAGCGTGAAGGTGAACCGCACCTGCCCGTCACGAACACTCGCCAGCCGGGACGCCTGGGCCGGCAGGCCGGTGGCGGCCGCGAGGGCCAGCACACCGGCGAGGGTGGGGATGATCGTTCTCATCGGTTGATCAGCTCCTCGATGGCCTTGCGGGCCCTCGGATCCTTGGATTGGCCGAGCCAGAAGACCGCACGCTTGCGCAGCTCACGATCCTTGTCGTTGCGGGCGATGTCGATGAGCTTGTCGATCGTGCCGGCATCGCGTCGTTGGGACATCACGAAGATCACCTGCTCCTTCATCTCGCGATCGGACATGCGGTCGTACATCTGGCCCAGGGCCTCGGCCGACACGGTGCGGTTCTGCCCCGCCCAGAAGAGCGCCTTCTTGCGCACCTCGACGTCTTCCTTGTCGTTGGTGGCGAGGTCGAGCATCCACTTGTCGGTCGCGGGCGAACGCACCTGCCCCAGCGAGAAGATGATCTTGTCCTTCAGGTCGTCGTCCGACACGCGAGCGAACAGGCCGATCAGCAGCTCCGCATTTTCGCCCGACTTCTGCTGCCCGAGCCAGAAGATCGCCTGCTCCCGCTGCTGCTTGGGGGCATTGTCCCGCTGGGCGAGGTCACGGAGGAGCGTGGCCGCACGGGCACTGCGATGCTGCGACAACGCAAACACCGCCTTGTCGAGCACGTCCTCGTCCTTCTCGGTCCTGAGGATCTCCTCCAGCATCGTCACCGCGCGATCGTCGCGCAGCTGGCCGAGCCAGAACACCGCCTGCTCGCGCACCTCGCCATCCGGGTCGGTGCGCAGGCTGTTCATCAGGATGTCCGCCGCCTTGGCCTCGCGCTTCTGCGAGACCAGGAAGATCGCCTTGCGACGCAGCGAGGCCGAGCAGCGGTCGCGACGCGCGAGCGTCTTCTCGAGGATCGGGAGCGCCGCGTCAGCGTCCATCTGCAACAGCGCATTCAGCGCTTCCACGCGTTCGTCGTCGTCCTCGTCCGGGCAACCCTGCTCCTGGCTCCCGCTGTTGCGCACCCGCGTGCCGCCGGAGGACGTGGAACTCCCACCGGCGGAACTTCCGGATCCGCCCGACGCGCCCGCGCGCTCGCGGATCTCGCGCGCGCACCCCTCGTTCCCCTGCGAGGCCAACGATCCGCAGATGCGCACACGGAGCGTCCGCGCGTCGCTGCTCATCGTGCGAGGGAACTCGCTCGCCAGTGCATCGAGGGACGCCAGCGCACTCTGCATCCCGGCGGTGGAACCAAGACGCGCACTCGCGAAGGCATGCCAGTAGAGCGCATCACCGGCAATCGCTGCCTTGCGATCGCGGGCACGCACCTGCATGAACAACTCGGCCGCCCGGCGATAGTCGCCCCGGTCCAGGGCGCGTCGGCCCATCCGATAGAGGGAGTCGGCCGCCTGGTCGGGCTCCCACAGCTCGACCTCGGCAAGGGCGCCGAGCCCGGCCAGGGATGAGAGGCTGGAGTGCGTGGCGAGCGACGAGAGGCTCGACAGCGAGGAAAGGCTCGACAGCGAGGACAACGCCGCGAGGGACGAGGCGCCGCGTGCGGTGGCCACCGGAACCGCCGCGCGCACACTCGCGAGGACGTCGTGGACCACCTCGGTCACGGTCGCCTGCGCACCAACGGGGGCGGCGACCAGGAGGGAAAGCAGGAGTCGGTTCATGATCAGGTCCAGGTCAGGTGCCACGCACCGGGGCGGGCACGGAGGTTCGCAATCGGGAAAGGAGGTCGCCGCCGCGCAGCGAGCGATCCACCAGGGTCTTGTCGTCCGCCGTGGCCGCATCGGCCAGGTGGACGATCTGTGCCAGTGTCAGTTCGAGGTCCTCGAGCAGCGCGCGCCGCGCAGGCGCCGTCGCGGCCGGGGAGTCGAGCAGGAGCCGGGTTTCGGACAACATGTCGCGCGCCCACGAGGTGACCGCGGGATCGATCTCCGCATCGCCTAACGACGATCGCGTCGTCGTCAGCAACACTTCCGCACGATCGAACAGGGCCTGGGTGGCCACGTCGTAGGCGCGGGTGGGCTCCGTCGTCGCTGCGGCGGCCGGGGACGTCGTGCGGCCACCCGCTTGTGCGCCGCGGGACACGCCCGCCTGGTACGCCACGGCCACCAGGACCGCGGCCGCCGCGAGCATCGGGACGACGCGGCGCACGCTCCAGCGCGGCGGGGCCGGTGGCGCCACCGTCACCCCAGCCCGGATCACGTCCCACATCGCCTCCCGCGGGACGTCGCGTGGCGGCCGGTTGTAGTCGGCGGCCGCCTCCACGACCCATCGGTCGAACTGCTCGTCGTCGCTCATGCGCTCCATGCTCCGGCAAAGGCGGCCAATCGTTCGCGCAGCCGGGCCCGTGCCCGGAACAGCTGCGCCTTGGACGTGCCTGTCTCGATCCCCAACGCCCGCCCGATCTCCTCGTGCGTGAATCCTTCCACGTCGTGCATCACGAACACCGTCCGGTATCCCGTGGGGAGCGCGTCGATCGCCGCATGCAACCGCTCCCGCAGGTCCGGGTCCGCCCGGCGCGGTGTCGTGCCTAACGACTCAACCTCATCCATCCCCGTCTCGCGGGTCCGCAGCCGCTTGACCTTGCGCAGCCCGTTCAGCGCCACCGACACGGCAATCGTGTGCAGCCAGGTGCCGAACGCGGACTCCCCGCGAAACTCCCCCAACTTCCCGAAGGCGCGGATGAACGCGTCCTGCGTGAAGTCCCGCGCGAGGTCATCGTCACCCGCCATGCGATACGCCAGGCGGTAGACCCGGTCGACGTGTGCGTCGTAGAGGGCCCGCTGCGCGTCGGGCTCCCCTGCGGCGGCTCGTGCGACCAGTGCGCGTTCGTCCAATGCCGTGCTCTCGGGTTCATGGTGCCCCCGCCGGCCCCTGCCGACGGGTCAGCCTTGGGACACAGCGCCTCCCGTAATGGTTGCGCGACTTCCCAACTCTCGCGATG
>JAEUJK010000635.1 GCA_016794735.1 Gemmatimonadota bacterium
CGCATCGCGATCGCAAAACCCTGGCGGATGATGAACCGCGCGATGTCGTAGCTCTGCACGGTCCGCGGCAGCCCATTGCCGACCGGCTCCTCGTTGTAGTCGTTGAGGAAGAAGATCGGGGTCTGCGCCAGCCCCGCGGTGTACTGCAGGCGACGCGCACGGTTGGTGTAGGCGCCGTAGAAGTACGCCTCGCTCAGGCGACCATTGATCTGGCCGGCCACCGCCAGCTGGTTGTTGCCCAGCATGTCGCCCAGCACGATCGCCGTGCCGCCAAACAACCCGCGGCCGTAGTTGTCCTGGGCGTAGCCGACGCTCGGGCGCGAGATGTACTCGGGCTGCAGGCCCGGGCGGTACTTGTAGCTGCGGAAGCTGTTGGTGTCGGGCAGCGCGAAGGTCGCGCTGTCCAGCAACTCGCTCACCGAGATCGGGGCATTGCCCGAGCGCTCGTTGGACCCCGGGACGTCACCCGAGGGCCGTAGGCCGGTGGCCGAGCGGTAGATGGAGACCGTCTCCTCGCGGCGCGTCGTGTCTGCGGCGCGGGCCGCATTCTCGATGGCGCGGCGCATGTCCTCCGCCGCCTGCGCGGCATTCGACGTAGGCGTCGGGGTGGCAGGGGTCGGCGTCGCGGCGGCAACCACCGTCGCGGGGACCGCGCGGTACGGGTCCTTCTTCAGCTTCCGCGGGTTGTTGATCGTCCAGATGGTGTAGTCGCCGTTCTCGTAGTACGTGAAGGCGAGCTTGTCCGCCCCGCGTGCCCAGGTGATGGCCGGCGAATACTCCGCGATCGACGAGATCGCGCCGACCACGTTCGTGAGCTGGTAGTGCTCCTTCTTGTCGAAGTCGTACAGGAAGATGTTCGACGTGCCGTTGCGGTCGGAGAGGAACGCCAGCGACTTCCCGTCCGGGGCCCACATCGGGTTCAGGTTGAGCCCATCCTGGTTGGGCAGGATGGTGATCGCGTTCGACGCGAGGTCGAGCGTCCCGATCTTCCACTTGGCGAACTTGAGGACGTCGAGGTCGGTGCCCTCGCCGCGGTCCGTCGCAAACGCGATGGTGCGCCCGTCGGGCGACCACTGCGGCATCATCTCCGCGTGTTTGTCGTTCGTGAGCTGGCGCAGCGAGCCATCGGCCACGTTCACGATGAACAGGTCGAACACGCCCGAGTTGTAGCCGGAGATCACGACCTGCTTGCCGTCCGGCGAGAACGACGGGTTCATCACCACGTCGAGCGCGAACTTGTCGAAGGTGTGCGTCACCTTCCGGCGCTGCACGTCCATCAGGTACAACACGTCGCGCCCGTTGCGCTGCGCCGTGAAGGCCAGCGACTTGCCGTCGGGCGAGAACGCGCTCTGCGAGTAGATGAGGCGCAGCTCCTCGAAGTCCGGGTCCAGGGTCGACTTGATCAGGCGCTTGATGCGCTTGCCCGTCTCGCCGTCGCCGAGCCACAGGTCGGGGAACACCTCGCCGCGCAGGAAGCTGCCCTGCGAGATGAAGGCGATGTACTTGCCATCGGGCGAATACGACGGCGCGATGAACAACTGCGAGAAGCCGCCGGTCTTGCGCTGGTTGAGCAACGCATCGGAGAACTTCCGCGCGCGATCCAGCTGCGCGACCTTCGGCAGGTGTCGCGTCTGCATCGCCTCGCGCCACTCGTCCCCGAGCTCCTCCAGCGACATCCCCAGCTCGCGGCGGAAGGCGCGGTCCACGCCCACGTTCGGCGTCGCGTTGAGGATCTCGCCGATCACGTCGTCGCCCCAGCGCTCCCCGATCCACTCCCACAGCGCCTCGCCGAAGCGATACGGGAAGAAGCGATCCGGGTAGTCGGTCATCATCTTGATCGTGGGGAGCGCGCCATTCAGCGCGGCGTCACGCATCCACGACTGCGTCAACACGTGGCCGGGGCCCAACGACAGGTACTCGGCCATCCCTTCCATCATCCACAGCGGCGGCTGCACCTGGGCGAGGGTCTGCAGCCCGTTGCCGGCCCGACCGCGCGCGAAGATGTCGTACTGGAAGGAGTGGACCAGCTCGTGGGCGAGCACGTGCTCGAACGACTGGAAGTCCCCGGTGAACGGCAGCAACACGCGGTGACGCAGGGCTTCCGTCACACCACCCGTGCCTTCACCCAGGTCGCCCGTGACGTTGTTCTGGCCGAAGTCCGTGCGCGAGCGGAAGAGCACCAGCGGCTTCTTCTCGCGGAACTGGTGGTTCAACAGCCGCGACAGGCGCGCGTAGGAGCGCTCCGCCATGCGCGCCGCATCGTTGATGATGTCGGCCGTCTCGGGGTAGTAGTGGATCAGGAAGTGCTCGGTCTCGAGCACCTGCCACTTGAACTCGTCGAACTGCACCTGGTTCTGCCCGAAG
>JAEUJK010000641.1 GCA_016794735.1 Gemmatimonadota bacterium
GCTGCTTGCTCCGAGCTTCATCGACTTCTGGCCTCCCATGTCGCTGTCTGTGCGGCGGCGCGCGGGGATGCGCGCTCGGTCGTCACCATTCGAGCTGACAACGGTGCGTGTCAAGCAAGTCCACGGAGTGACCCCACCGGGATCTCCGTTGCGCCACTTCGGGAGTACATCGACTGCGTTGCGTCCGGATCCTCAGCGTCACTAAGAAGCCCGATGCGGCAGCGATCTAAGGGCGCGCGATGGAGAGGGGTCGGAAGCGCCGACCCAGCACGCCGAATTCCTCCCCGCATCGCTCGCCATGCATGTGCTAGAAAAGTGCTAGAACGGGCCGATAGCAACCGCCACGAACCGACACGCAGAAGCAGAGGCAGCGCGATAAGTCTTTGCCGGGCAGTGGGTTGCCGTGTGATCTGGTGATTTCCTGTTTTCCCCTCGGACTGACTGTTAATCACCGGGTCGGGGGTTCAAGTCCCTCCTCGGGAGCTCTACCGAAAGCCCGTCGCGTCCCCGCGGCGGGCTTTCGTTTGCATAGGGCAAGTGTCCTATCGCCCGCCGCGTTGCCCCCCGGACATCATCCAGCGGCACGACGGTGTCCGGCCTCGCTGGGTGGAGGGCCGAGGGGTCGGCTGGGGTTGATGGGGCGGTGCCGGCACCGTGTACGGCGCTTTGAGGAATCGTTGAGGGGCGGTTGAGCCCGTGGATCGACGTTGGCACTGCCTCGAGCAGAGCCCGCCGCCATGACCTTCCCGACCCACACGACCTCCGCACAGCACCGAGTCGTTCCGGTTCTCACCCCGCGCGAGCGCCAGATCGCCTGGCTGATCGCCCGGGGCCTCGCCGCCAAGCAGATCGCGCACGAACTGCGCATCTCGATCCACACGGTGCGGCGCCACAGCGAGAAGATCTTCGACAAGCTGGGGGTCCATTCGCGAGCCGCCGTCGGCTGGGCGCTGCTCGCCGGGGATACCCGCGACGCCGCCTAACGACGCCGGGCCGACCCGTGCAGCACGGCCCGCTGCAACAGCGCCGACAGGGCCGCGCGCCGCACATCCGCGAGGGTCCGCACTTCCACCACGCGGATCTGGCGGTGCGTGGGCCGCACGGCGAAGAGGCCATCCACGTCCTCGATGGCGGCGCCGTGCTCGAACACGAGGTCCAGTCCGTGAACCACCGGGAAGATGCCGGCGAAGTAACCCGCCTGTGGATCGCGGAACCCCACCGCGTTCCATCCGGGATACGGGCGTTCGTACATCGTCGGGATCGTGCGGCGCACCATGGCCCGACACGCCGCGGCGAGGCGCTGCTGCGGCGCACTCCACTTCGCGACGATGGCGTCGGCACCGGCCACGTCGTCGGTGACCTTCGCGCGCGGCGCCATCAGAACTCCCGCACCGGGGGCGGCTGGTCGCGCCCCACGCGCCCGGTGGTGATGTGCGCGCGTGCGTAGTTCTCCCCCTTCACCGGACCACCGGCGAGGCGACGCAACATCGCGACCTGGCCGACGTGCGTCAGCGAATCGGCGAAGGGACCGCGCAGCAACGCCTGCATGGCGTCGGGACTCGGCGGGCGCTGCACCAGCTCCCGGTCCACGCGCTCCAACGACGCAAAGAACCGATCCACGAGCACGTCCCAGCGACGCTCACCGGACTCGACCCACGCGACCTCGCCGCGGATCATGGTGAGCGCCCAGTCCATCAGGTCACCCATGTGCGCCAGGATCTCCGCGGGCTGACGCACACCGCCGCCGGCCTCGAAAGCGCCGAACTCCGCGGGCGCATCGCGCAGCGCCTTGTGGGCCCGGTACGCAATCGTCGCCACCATGTGGCGGAGCAGTTCGATCGACGTCAGCGACATATGCCGGCCTTGGACGGGACGTCGCGCAGTCTTGGGGCGATTGCGTTCGTGCGCAAGGTGACAGTTGATTGTCCGCATCATGCCGCGCTCCCCCGCCCCTCCGTCGCGATGCCCCTGGTGTGGCACCGACCCGTTGTATGTCGCGTACCACGATGACGAGTGGGGCCGCCCGGTTTCCGACGACCGCCGGTTGTTCGAGAAGCTTTGCCTCGAGGGATTCCAGTCGGGACTCAGCTGGATCACCATCCTGCGCAAGCGCGAGGCATTTCGCGCCGCATTCGACCACTTCGACTTCGAGCGTGTGGCGCGTTACACGCCGCGCAAGGTGACCACGCTGCTTGCCGACGCCGGGATCGTGCGCCACCGCGGCAAGATCGAAAGCACGATCAACAATGCGCAGCGCGCCTGCGACCTCGTGGATGCGGGGGGATCACTCGCCCAGCTGCTCTGGTCGTTCGAGCCGCCGCCCGCCACGCGCCCCAAGCGGCTCACCTGGGAGGTCCTGCGAACGATGGGGTCGACGCCAGAGTCGACCGCCATGTCCAGGGAGCTCAAGCGGCGCGGATGGAGCTTTGTGGGGCCGACGACGATGTACGCGGCGATGCAGGCGATGGGGATGGTGAACGACCACCTCGAAACCTGCGACACCCGCGCCATCGTAGAGCGATTACGACGCTCCTTTCGCCGGCCGCACTGACATGAACCTGATCCTCCGGTTGGTCATCAATGCCGCGGCGTTGTA
>JAEUJK010000642.1 GCA_016794735.1 Gemmatimonadota bacterium
CTGGTCGTGCGCCTGGTGAAGGGCGCGTCGGCGGTGTCGCCCGCGGCGGGGACCCGGGTCGCCCCGGGGAGCATGGTCGCCCTGTCGCGCCCGTGACCCTCGCTCCCGTCGCGTCGATCGTCGAGGCGTTAGGCGCCGCCGGCCTCCTGGTCGAGGTGCGGGGCACCCTGCCGGCGACGATCGCCGGCTTCACGGACGACAGCCGGGCCGTGGCACCGGGGTTTGCCTTTGCCGCAGTGCGCGGGCACGCCGCGGATGGGCATGCGTACCTCGGCGCGGCCGCGTCGGCGGGGATGGCACTGGCCCTGGTGGAGGATGCCACCGGCGTCACCGTTCCCGCGATCATCGTGCGTGAATCGCGGCGTGCCGTGTCGGTCGCCGCCGCGGCGGCGTGGGGGCACCCGGCGCGGTCGCTGCGGATGGTTGGGGTCACGGGCACGTCGGGGAAGACGACCACGGTGGCCATGCTCCGGCACCTGCTCGAGGCCACGGGGCATCCGGCGGCTTCCATCGGGACGCTTGGCGTCCTGGTTGGCAGCGAGGGCACCCCACTTCCGGGTGGTGCCGGCCTGACCACGCCGGGGCCGGTGGAGTTGCAGGCCGTCTGTCGAGCGCTCGTCGACCGCGGGGTGCGCGACGTGGCGATGGAGACGTCGTCCCACGCCCTCGACCAGCACCGCGTGGATGCCATCCAGTTTGCCGCGGGAGTGTTCACGAACCTCAGCCGCGATCACCTGGACTATCACCACTCCATGGACGCCTATCGCGACGCCAAGGCGCGCCTCATCGGCTTGCTGGCCCCCGATGGCGTGGCCGCGGTGAATGCCGACGCGCCGGAGTGGGACGCGCTGCCCCGCGCTCCGCGTACGCTGCGCTTTTCCATCGTGCGCCCCGACGCCGACGTGCGCGCCGAGCACCTCGCGACCGGCCCCCGCGGGTCGTCGTTCGAGCTGGTGCACGCCGGGCGCCGCGCACCGGTCCAGCTCCCGCTCATTGGCGACTTCAACGTCGGCAACGCGTTAGGCGCCGCGGCGGCGGCGATCGGCATGGGCCTGGACGTGAACGCCGTGGCCGGGCGACTGTCCACGCTGCCGCAGGTTCCTGGGCGCCTCGAGCGGATTCTCGACGCACCCGTGGTGTTGCGGGACTACGCACACAAACCCGACGCGCTCGAACGTGCGCTGCAGGCCGTGCGTCCGTTCTGCCCGGGTCGCCTCATCGTCGTCTTTGGTTGTGGCGGGGACCGTGACCGCGGCAAGCGCCCGATCATGGGCGGGATCGCCGAGCGCCTGGCTGACGTCGTGATCCTCACGAGCGACAACCCACGCACCGAAGACCCCGAGCGCATCCTGGATGAGATCGAGACCGGGATGACCGCGCGCCGGCATGAACGCGTGGAAGACCGGCGCGCCGCGATCGCGCGCGCACTGGCCATCGCCGGGCCCTCGGACCTCGTGGTGCTCGCAGGGAAGGGGCACGAGACCTACCAGATCCGCGGGACGCAGAAGCTGCCGTTCGACGAAGCGGCGATCACGCGCGAGCTGGCGGGGGTCGCATGAGCGCGTGGACCCTTGATCACCTCAGTGCGGCCCTTGGCCCGCTCCTGGTCGGCGCGCGGCCCGCAGGGGTCGCGCCGCTGCGCGCGATCTCCACGGACACGCGCACGCTGGCCGCCGGTGACGTTTTTGTCGCGCTCGTCGGCGAGCGCTTCGATGGCCATGCCTTCCTCGACGTGGCCGTGCGCGCTGGCGCCGCGGCGGTCGTGGTGAGTGATCCGCGCGCGGCCGCAACGTG
Source organism: Gemmatimonadota bacterium (assembly GCA_016794735.1). Classification (GTDB taxonomy): domain Bacteria; phylum Gemmatimonadota; class Gemmatimonadetes; order Gemmatimonadales; family Gemmatimonadaceae; genus RBC101. The sequence continues at coordinate 1,795 of JAEUJK010000642.1, forward strand.
CGGCGTTCCGGCGTTCGTGGTCGAGGACACGACGGCCGCGTTAGGCGCGCTCGGTCGCTGGTGGCGGCGCACATGGGCCGGCCGCGTGGTGGCCGTGGTGGGCTCCAATGGAAAGACCAGCACCAAGCAAATGATTGCGGCGGTACTGGCCGAGGGACATCGCGTGCACGCCACCGTGGGGAACCTGAACAACCAGGTGGGAGTGCCCCTCACCCTGCTGTCGATCCCGCCTGACACCGAGATCGCCGTGGTGGAGATCGGGACGAACCACCCCGGGGAAGTGGCGCTGCTGCGTGACCTCGTCGAGGCCGACGTGGCCGTGATCACCTCCATCGGTGAGGAGCACCTCGAGGGGTTCGGTTCGCTGGCCGGCGTGTTGCGCGAGGAGACCTCGATCTGCGAAGGGGTGGCCGTGACCATCGCTCCCGCGGCGCAGCCGGAGATTGGTGATGCCGCGCGCGCGTTTGGCGGGCACGTCATCGATGCCGG
>JAEUJK010000674.1 GCA_016794735.1 Gemmatimonadota bacterium
GCCACAGGATGCGCGGTGCGGTGGCGCCGAGCGCAGATGCTGCCTCGATGTAGGTCTCGCGGCGCAGCCGGGCGACCTCGCCGCGCACCACGCGCGCGGCCGGCATCCAGGTCGTGAGGCCGATGGCCACCACCACGCTCGCGAGCCCGGGGCCGACGAAGGCGAGCAGGCAGATGGCGATGAACAGCGCGGGCACGGCCAGCGCGGCATCCACGAATCGCATGAGTGCCGCATCCACCCGGCCACCGCGGAAACCGGCGATCCCGCCCACCAGGCTCCCGAGCGCGATGGCCGTCGCCATGGCGAGCAGCGCGACGGCGAGGGTGATGCGTCCACCGCCGAGCACGCGGCTCAGGACGTCGCGACCGGTTTCATCGGTGCCTAACGGGTGGGCGAGGCTGGGACCGGCGCCCACGTGCGCGAGGTCGATGGCCGTCGGGCTGGTGGACCAGAGCCAGGGGCCCATGCCCACGAGCAGGACGAGCGCGAGAAGCCCCCAACTCCCGCGTGGCCACGATGCGCGCGTCATGCGCGTCGCAGGCGAGGGTCCGCGGCGAGCTGCCCGAGGTCCGAAAGCAGCGCCGCGGCGACAACTCCCACGGAGACCACGAGGGTCACCCCCATCACGAGCGGATAGTCGCGGGCCAGCGCCGCCTCCACGCCGAGGCGCCCCATCCCGGGCCACGAGAAGACGGTCTCGGTGATGGCCGCTCCACCCACCAGGCGTGGCAACTGCACCGAGAGCACGCTGCACAGCGTCACCAGGGCATGCCGTGCGGCATGGCGCCAGACGAGGCGGACGCGCGGCATCCCGCGGGCGCGCGCGACCCGCCACCACTCGGTCTCGCGCGCCTCGCGCACGGCCGCGCGCGCATAGCGGAACAACTCGGCGGTGGTCGCGAGCGCCAACGTGGCGGCGGGAAGCACCAGGTGCTGGAGTCGGTCGACGAACCCGCCGCCGTCGACATCGGCGGTGATCCCGCCGGCGGGAAGCCACTGCAGGCGCACCGCAAAGACGAGGATGGCCATGATGCCCAGCCAGAAGACGGGCATGGCGATCCCCGCGACGCTCAGTCGCATCGCCCAGCGATCGAGCGCGCTGCCGGGCGACGCGCCGGCGGCAACCCCGAGCGGGACCCCGATGCACCACGCGAGCAGGAGCGCCGCTCCCGCGAGCATCAGCGTGTTGGGAATGCGGTCCGCGATGGTGCGTGTGGTGGGTGCGGCGTACAGGAACGAGGTGCCAAGGTCGCCGCGCACCGCTCGCGAGATCCAGCGCACGAACTGCACCGGGGCGGGGGCCTCCAGCCCGAGCCGCTCGACGATGGCGGCCCGCTCTGCTTCACTCAGTTTGGGATCCGCGAGGACCGACGGGCCCCCCGGGGCGAGGTGCATGATCGCGAACGTCGTGACGCTCACCAGGCCCAGGACCAGGATGGCGTGCACGACGCGAGCCACCAGGAAACGCGTCACGGGTCGGGCGCCAGGGTGAGCTGTTCGCTGTGCCGCAGCGCATCGCGGATGCCGA
>JAEUJK010000690.1 GCA_016794735.1 Gemmatimonadota bacterium
CTACTTCTTCTCGGGCAGCTTCATCGCCATGAGCGAGGTGTTGGCACCCGCGCCCATCGCGAAGACGATGTACTGCTTGCCGTTGTGCAAGAAGGTCATCGGCACGGCCGTCGTCTTGTCCGGGATCTTCACCGCACCCACTTCCTTGCCCGTCGCCTTGTCGACGGCGTACAGCGACGGCGCCTCGTCAGGTGCGCCACCGCTGCGGCCCTGGCCGTAGATCAGGAGCGACTTCGTCGTGATGATCTGCGCCTGTCCGCGCGAGTTGCCCGGGGGCAGCGTCACCCCCGCAAACAGCGGCGAGTTGGAGGTGACCTTCGGCGCGCGGCCGTTGGGGATCCACCAGGCCTTGTCGCCGGTGTTCATGTTGTAGGCCGTGATCCCGCCCATCTGCTTGGACTTGAGGATCGAGACCCCGCCGATCTGGTTGGGAATGCCCCCGCGACCCTCGAAACCACCCCCACGATTGGCGGGCGGCGTGTAGCCCGGCGGCGGCGGGAGTGCGCCCGGCAATCCGCAGTTGTCGCGCGGGGAGCTGTAGCGGAACTCGGAGCACGGGTCCTTCTGCAGGGCGATCGTGCTCAGGCCGATGAGCGACGCGACGTAGATGTGTCCCGTCTCCGGATCCACGGCGGCACCGCCATCGATGTTGACGCCACCGCTCGCACCGGGCGCATACCACGCGCACTTGTACTGCGGCGAGTCGGTGGAGCCACCGGGGATGTAGTACGGTCCCATGCGGCATCGACGAGCCACCTTGAGCGCCGAGTCCTTGATGGCCGGCGTGAAGTCGATCAGGTCACTCTCGAGCAGCCCCTGCTGCGCGTACGGCGCGGGCTTCGACGGAATGGGTTGCGTCGCGGCCGTCTGTTCACCGGGCACGTCGCTCTGCAGCACCGCTGTCTCGGGCATCGGCCAGATCGGTTCACCGGTCGCGCGATCGAACGTGTAGAGCCACCCCTGCTTGGTGCCCTGCGTGATGATCTTCCGCGGACGGCCATCGACCGTCACGTCCATGAGGTTCGGCGCCATCGGCGTGTCGTAGTCCCAGATGTCGTGGTGTACCATCTGGAAGTGCCACTTCCGCTTGCCGGTCTTCACGTCGAGCGCGATGAGCGAGTTGCCGAAGAGGTTGTCGCCGGGACGGTGACCGCCGTATTCGTCCATCAGCGGCATGCCGACGGGGATGTACGCGAGCCCGAGTTCCGGGTCGGCCGAGTAGGTCGCCCACGCGTCGTTCTTGCCTACACCTTCCGTGCCGATCTTCGACCCGTTCTTCCAGGTCTCCGCGCCGAACTCACCGGGCTGCGGGACGAGGTTGAACTTCCAGAGCTGGCGCCCGGTGCGGATGTCGAAGCCGCGCACGTACCCCGGGATGTTGCGCACCCGGATCGGGTAGTAGCCGTGGATGGAGGAGTTCCCCACGACGATGACGTCGTTCACGATGATCGCCGGCGACGAGGCCGCGATCTGCCCGAGCTTCGGGTCGATGCCCACGGTGCCATCGGCGCCGGTCTTGGTCACGGGGTTCCACGTCTCGCCGGGCTTCGCCTGCCGATACGGGGCCGCGTCCGAGATGATGAACGATCCGGAGTCGTCGACGGCGAGCGGCACGAGCGGGAGCCCGAGGCCATCCATCAGGTCCACCACGCCGTTCTTCCCGAACTTCGGGTCCGGAATCCCGGTCTTGGCGTCGAGCGAGACCATGTGGTAGCCCGGGGTGACCACAATGATCCGCTCGTTAGGTCCGTCGGTCCAATAGGACGGCCCGCGGCCGGCAAACTGGCGCGGCGCCTTCTGCCAGCGGATGCCCTCGTTCAAGCGGTACATCCAGAGGGTCTCGCCCGTCTCCGGATCGATCGCGGCCGTGATGCGGCGCGTGGTCGCGACGGTGAACAGGCGACCGTTCGCGTACAGCGGCGTGGTGCGATAGTACTCGTCGCTGCCGAATGCGCCGGCGTTCCACTGCCACGCCTTGGTGAGCGTGTTGAAGTTGCCCGCGTTGATCTGGTCGAGCGGGGAGTACCGCGTGCTCCACGCGTCGGCGCCCCAGTACCGCCACTCACCCGGCACGTTGCCGCGCACCGTGGCCTTGGCCTGGATGGCGTCGAGCGGGGAGAAGCGGAAGAGGAGGGCGGCGGTGGCCGCGAGGGCGACGGTGCCGACCGTGACGGCCGAACGTCGGAGGGAAAAGACCGGAGGCGCCATGAGGAATCCTTCGACTCGTGGGTGTGACCATCCCCCCTCCAACATCCCGTTCAGGGGAGGGGTGGGAGCAGCGGCGACTAATGTAGCCGCGGGGCAGAACCGGGTAAGGGAGCGCCTCGCAGGGCGCTAGCGACGCGTGCTGACCGCCCGGGGATCCTGCCGGGCCACGTGAAAGCGCTGACGCGGGGTGGTGATCCCGGCCCGCTCGCGGGCGCCGCCAGCGGGCACTTCGAACTTGATCGTGGCCAGCGAGTCTGCCGTGGTAGCCAGCGGCGAGGTACCCGCCGGGAGCCCATTCAATTGGAGGATGTACGAGGTGACCGCCGCGTACTGCTCGTTGCTGAGCGCGCCGGGTTCACTCTCGGGCATCGTTTCCTTGAGGAAGGTGAACAGCTCGGAGAGCATCTTCCCGACCCAATCGGCGCGGAAGTCGGCGCTCGTCAGGTCGGCGGTCGTGTGACAGCTCTGGCACTGGCCGAGGAAGACGTCCTTGCCCTTTCCGGCCTGCTCCTCGGAGTAGACGCCACTCAGCGTGGACCGCGTGGTGTCGGTGGTCGCGGACTGCGCGCCGCCCAGCGAAGGGGCGCACAAGAGGGCGGCGAGGGGAAGGGCGAAGGCACGCATGGCAGCAGGAACGTGGGGACGGGACAATGTACCGTGCGACACACCAGTACCCCAGCGGGCCCGACAGGTGGCCGGGACTTCCCTGGCGGTCTATCATTCCGCGCCTCGTAGCACCGATCCCGCCGCCGCCCCGCATGCCGTCTCCGTCACCCGCTCGTGTTCGCGTCGCCATCGTCGGAGGCGGCTGCGCATCGTTGACGGCGGCGTATGAACTGACGCGACCTGAGCAGCACGGCCGCTACGAGGTCACGGTCTACCAGCAGGGATGGCGGCTCGGCGGCAAGGGCGCATCGGGGCGCGGGGCGTCGGACCGCATCGAGGAGCACGGGCTCCACCTGTGGATGGGGTTCTACGAGAACGCGTTCGGGATGATGCGGGCGTGTTATCGGGAGCGCGCGGCCGATCCGGCGACGACGCGTCTCGCCACCTTCGAGGAGGCGTTCTCGCCGGCGCCGCTCGTCGGCGTCACCGATCGCGCGCCTAACGACCGGTGGGACGTGTGGATGGCCGCGTTCCCCCCGGGTCGGGGGCTCCCGGGGGATCCGCTGGAGGAAGGCACGCCCTTCTCGGTCGTGGCGTACCTGCGGCAATCGATCATGCTGGTTCGCGCGCTGCTGCGCGCGGCGCACGATCGCGACGCGGACGACGAGGGGACGCCGTCGGACGACATCGCCGGGCTCATCGCGCGCGTGGTGCGGTACGGGGAACTGGCGACGGTGACCGCATTGTTCGAGGCGTGTGATGCGTTGCGTCACGCGATGGATGCGTGGGTCCCGGGGCCGGCGCGGCAGGGCGCGTCGGTGCTGTTGCAGCTGCTGGACATCCTTGCCCTCGCGACGCGCGGGCACCTGCAGCGCCTGGCGCGCGCCGACACCGAGATGCGCCGCGTGTGGCAGGTGATCGACCTGATCCTCGCGGCGGTGCGCGGGTCCGTGATGCATGGGCTGGCCGCGGATCCTCGCGGCTTCGACGCCATCAACGACTGGGATTGGCGCGAGTGGTTGCGATTGCACGGCGCATCGGATGACGCGCTGGACTCCGGCTTCATGCGCGGCATTTACGACCTGGCCTTCGCGTATGAAGACGGTGATGTCACGCGTCCGCGTCTCGCGGCGGGGGTCGCACTGCGCGGTGCGATGCGCATGTTCTTCACCTACCGTGGTTCCCTCTTCTGGCGGATGAACGCGGGGATGGGGGACATCGTCTTCTCGCCGTTGTACCAGGTGCTCAAGGCGCGGGGGGTGCGCTTTGAGTTCTTCCATCGCCTGACGAACGTGGGGCTCGCCCCCGATGCCGGGAGTGTGGCGTCGCTCGATTTCGACGTGCAGGCGCGCGTGAAGCGTGGGGCGGAGTACCAGCCGCTGGTGCAGGTGCACCGCGTGCCGTGCTGGCCCTCCGAGCCCGACTTCGCGCAGCTTGTCGATGGCCGTCGCCTGCGTGCGGACGGGCGTCGCTTCGAGTCGCACTGGGATCGTGGGCGCGAAGGCACACGCAGCCTGCGCGTCGGTGACGACTTCGACTTCGTGGTGCTCGGCGTGAGCGTGTCGGCGATCCCGCATGTCGCGCCCGAGCTCATCGCCGCGTCGCCGCGATGGCGCGACATGGTCGAGCACGTGAAGACGGTGCCGACCCAGGCGCTGCAGCTCTGGCTCTCGCGCGACGTGAAGGCGCTGGGGTGGCCTCACGCGGGTGAGGTGAATGTCTCGGGCTTCGTGGAGCCCTTCGATACGTGGGCCGATATGTCGCACCTGATCCCGGAGGAGGGCCATTCCGCGCGTGTGAAGTCGGTAGCGTACTTCTGCAGCGTGTTGCCCGATCGCCCGGTGGCGGAGCAAGCGCATGATGACTTTCCAATGACACGACGAGCGGTCGTGCGTGACAACGCCCTGACCTTTCTGGTACGTGACCTGCCGGCCCTGTGGCCGCGGGTTCGTGATGCCAAGGGGCGGTTTCGCTGGGAGTGGTTGGTGCCCGGTGCAGGGAAGGCCGCGCGCGATGCCGCGGCGATCGACGGCCAGTACTGGACGGCCAACGTGAGTCCCACCGATCGTTATGTCCTATCGCTGCCGGGCTCGCCGCGCTATCGTCTCTCACCGTTGGACGCCACGTTCGATAACCTCACGATCGCCGGTGACTGGACGGCGAGCGGACTCGACTCGGGCTGTATCGAGTCGGCAGTGATCTCCGGACGTTTGGCGTCGCATGCGCTCTCGCAGCTCCCCCCTCTCGCCGACATCGTCGGCTACGATCATCCCTGAGCTATGGCACCAAGGTCGAAGGCGCGCGTGAAGCGTGAGACTCCCTCGCGTGAAGGACCGCTGCGGCAAGGCGCGGCGGCTGCCGCGATGTTTGGCGAGTCGGTGACGCGACGCGTGGAAGAGTTGGTGGGCGGCGGCCTCAAGACGGCGCGCCTGGTGGTGGAGGCGGCGGCGGAGCCGGTGCTGGGTGCCGCCGAACGTGGCGTGCACACGGCGTACACGGTGCTGGACGAGTACCTCGCCCGCGGCAAGGAGGCCGCGAAGCGATACGAGATGCCAACCCCAGGGAGCCCGACCATGAGTGACCAGCGCCAGAACGGGATGTGGAACGCCTTTGGGCCGATGGGACCGATGATGGCCCAGGCGGCGGGGCCGTGGATGCAGGTCGCCCGGATGTGGTCGGACAGCATGTCGCAGTTTGTCCCCGGCGGCCAGCAGGCGATGGACCAGTGGATGGCGATGTGGCCGGCGATGGCCGGGGTCGCCTCACGCGCTGCGGCGCCGGTGCGGGTGCAGGTGGCATCGACGCGTCCGGTGGCGGTGCAGGTGTCGCTCGCGCCGGGGGCGGAGTACATGACGCTGGGTGCATCGCCTGTGGCGCAGGGCGGCGAGACGTTAGGCGGAGTGGCCGTGTCGACGGCGGAGGGACGCGTGACCGTGTCCGTGACGGTGGCCGATGCACAGGGCGCGGGCACCTATCGCGGACCGGTCGTGGACGGCGGCGGCAACCCGCGCGGCGAGCTGGTCGTCGAGATCTCCACATCCTGACGTCATGATTGCGACAGGGTGCGCCACGGACGGCGCCCTGGTGCCGTCGGTCCTCAAGGAATACGGCGACGCGGCGCGTCGCATGCTCTTCGAGTACCTGCCTTCCTCCGAACCACGGCGGTACCTGTACGACCTCCTGGCCGACTATCCGCGTCGCGGCGGTCGCGCCTTCCGGCCCAGCCTCTGCATGGCCACCACCCGCGCGTTTGGTGGCTCGCCCGACATGGCCCTCCGCACCGCCGTGTCCATCGAGCTGGTGCATAACGCGATGCTCATCCACGACGACATCGAGGATGAAAGCGATGAGCGTCGCGGGCGGCCCACCATGCACAAGGAACATGGCGTGCCGATCTCGATCAACGTGGGCGACATGCTCTCGATGCTCGCGATGCGCCCCCTGCTCGACAACCAGCACCTGCTCGGCGGGTCGCTGGCCCTGCGCATCGTGGAGGAAACGGAGCGCATGGCGCGCGAATCGGCCGAGGGGCAGGCGATGGAGCTGGGCTGGCGGCGCGACAATCCCCAGGATGTCACGGAGCACGACTACCTGGAGATGGTGCTCAAGAAGACCTGCTGGCTCGCCACGATCCACCCGAGCCGTGCAGGCGCCCTGATCGGCACCCGCGGCGCGATCGACCCCGACCGCTTCCTCCGCTTCGGTTTCCTCATCGGGGCGGCGTTCCAGATCCAGGATGACCTGCTCAACCTCGTGGGGGACGCGCGCTCCTACGGCAAGGAACTGGGCGGTGACATCCGGGAAGGGAAGCGCACGCTCATGCTCATCCAGCTCTTCCAGCGCGCCACTCCCGAGGAACGACGGCGCCTGCATCGCTTCCTCGGCCGCCCGCGCACCAGGCGCACCGATGCGGAGGTGGCGTGGGTGCGCGCTCGTATGGATCACTACGGGTGCATCGACGACGCCCGGCAGGTCGCCCACGGGTTGGCCGGCGCGGCCACCCATGAATTCGCGCGCGTGTACGGCGCGCTCCCCGACTCCCGCGACAAGGCGTTCATCGAAGCCTTGCCCCGCTGGGTCCTGACCCGCTCCTGAGAAGGAGAAAGGCACCGCTATGGGTATCCCCCTTCCGCCGTTTGTCGAACTTCCGGGCGCGTCCCTTCCCATTCGCCCGCCCTTTCCGTTCGAGTCGGTCTCGACGCGGATGTTCCCGTTGCGCGCGAGCCTCGACACGCTGCAACGCTTCGTCGACAGCTACCTCAACATCATCCCGCCCGAGCTGGGACGCTTCCGCGTACCCATGCCGTTTGTCCAGCTGCTCATCCTGGACTACGGGAAGATGGCGATCGAGGTCGGGAACTATGGCTGGCTGGCGCAGCGCGAGATCCTCTTCAACATCCCGCTCGAGTGGTATGTGGTGCAGGATGGGAAGTGGGTGTTCAAGGACTGGGCGTCGTTCTCGCCGTTCATCTATGTGGACGACGACATGTCGATGACGGTCGGGCGGATGGTGTATGGTTGGCCGAAGACCACTGCGCAGATCGTTCCCGCGGCCAGCGACTGGGTGCGGGATCCCGGCGCCGCGGTGAAGGAGGCGATCGTCCAGACGGCCGTCTTCTCCTCGCTCTACTCGGACCAGGCGCTCGAGATGCAGCCCCTGATCGAGGTGGAGCGGGAGTCGGTCCCGAGCATGATGCAACTCCCGTTTGATGCCCGCGCCTCGTGGACCCCATGGGGGGCCTGGTCCACCATGATGCAGACGGTGGCGGGGTTCGGTCGCGATGTGTCGGGGTGGATGTCCGGCTCGGGGATCCTGCCCATGTCCCCCGCGACCTCCGCCGACAACTACATGGCCATGATGCGCAAGATGGCCACGATGGGGTTCCCGTTCCGGCCGAACCTGGGCTCGAACACGCTGTGCCTGAAGCAGTTCCGCAGTTCCGAGAACCCTAACGAGTATTGCTACCAGGCGGTCACCAACGGGGTGATGCGCTTCACGCGCCTGAACAGCGTCGGCGCCCTCGGTGAGGCGCGGATCATGGCGGGTGACGCCACGGGCGGCTACCGCATCCACCTGCACCAGTGGCCGTCGCTGCCGATTGTCGAGACCCTCGGCCTCGAGGTGGAGCGGCGGTGGCGCGGCAAGGCGTGCGACATCGCGACACTCCGCCCGGTGTTCCCGCTTTGGTACAACGTCAACATGGTGTACGAGCCGGGTACCAACGTGGCCTGGCGCACACGGGACACGCTCTGGCACGATGGCGAGGGACGACCGTACCCGGCCGCCTCGCGCGCCGACGACCCCACCGCGCGGCTCTTCAACACCGCGCTGGGCGCGTCCAACCGAACGATTGCTGGCGCGTTCAAGTTCGAGGACACGACCGTGCGCGTGCTGCCGCTGCTCGCGCATCGCGAGAAGCTCGACGCCTTCATCGAGGCCACCTTCAACTCGGCACTGGCCGAGGGGGATCCGCCCGACGGTGAGCGCTTCACCTTGTGGGGCGGGTTCGGGAGCGGCCTCGCGCACGTGTACCTCACCGTGTCGAGCATCGGGCGGGTCTCGTCGACGAGCGACAACATCGGGGACTGGGCCGGCTACGAGCTGTCGTTCCTGGTGCCGGTCCGGCGGGAGCGTCGCGTGGGCGACTCCTGGGAGCTGGTCGGCGTCGGCGTGGTTCCGGCGTTCACCTTTGTCGACAATCCGACCGCCGCGGCCGCCAATGCGGAGGTGCTCGGCATCCCCACCAGCAATGCCACGTTCACCGTCCCGGAGAACAACTGGATGTCGTCGGACGGGCCGGCGCGTGAGGCGGTGCAACCGCTGCTCGGGCTGGAGGCCGAGGTGCTACCGGTGGTTGGACGCGGCGAGCGCTCGCAGCGCCGGTCGATCCTGTCGATCGAGGCAGGACGCGTTGCGGAACTGACGGACGTGCTCGAGTGGCGCGTGCTCGCGGACGAGTGGGCCCGCGTCCTCACCAGTGAGCTGGCGCGCAAGAAGGCGCTGAAGGAAATGCCCGAGATGGACGTGGCGCGGGCGCTCTCCCTCGAGCTCCTCGGCAACAAGGTCCCGCTGTCGCTCTACACGCTCAAGCAGTTCCGGGACGTGGCCGACCCGACCAAGGCCTGTTACCAATCGTTGGTGCGTGTGCGGCGGACGCTCTCGGAGGTGCATGACGTACGGGAGATCGAGCGGCCGCTCACGGTGCGCATCACCGACTACCCGACGTTGCCCATCGTGCAGATGCTGGGCCTGGTCGCACACCAGGTCGAGGGGGCCGGCGGGCTCACGTATGCCCTGCAGCCCCAGCGACCCTTCTGGCTGACCGGCACGGTGGACGAGGCCCTTGGCGATCGGGTCGCGAACCGCGGGGGCAGCTATGGCTGGTCCTTCGATCGGGCGCTGCCGACCTACCTGGGCACCAGCGGCGACACGGGTGTTGCCCTGGCGGCGGTGGATCGCCTCGACGGTGGAGACGCGCGTCGCATCGCCAAGGCCGGCGCGGAGTGGCCGAGCGACATCGATGCGTCCGAGGCACGCCGCCGCCCGATCACGAAGCGCGACGCGGCGCATGCCCTGTCCGTGGTGGATCCGCAGTCGGTGATCGAGTCACTCCTCTCGCGCGAGTGGGGCAGCTGGAACGACGACGCCCGCTGGCAGGGTGCGCGGCGGTCGTTGCTCGCGGCACTGCGCGCACGGCTGGCCGGTGTCTCCCCGCAGTTTGTCGCGGAGGAACAGGACCGCTTCTTCAGCGAACGGATTCACCAGGCGGGGCGTCGCCCCGGGGAAGCCCCCATCGCCGATGCGCGCGACATGCGGGAACGACTCCTGGATTTCACCGGCCGCGAGTACTACATGGAGCTCGCGTGGCAGGCCCTCGCCGATCGCGCGCGAACTGATGCGACGGCCACGGGCGCGACGATCGCCGCGGTGAACGCGCTGCTGGAGGCGCGTCGTGAGTTCGTGAAGGCGGTCGAGGTGATCGAGGAACTGGACGTGCTGGGACGACCCGAGGCGCCGGACCTCGAAGCCGGCGCGTCAACCGTCGACAATCACGAGCGGTTGCACCAGCTGGTCGACCAGGAGATGAAGGCCCTCAAGCGCATCATGGAGGTGGGCGCATCCTTGCGAGGAACGCCACCCTCGAGCATCGCCATTCCGGCAACCACCGCCGAGACGCCGGGCGTCTCCCGGGAGACCCTCAAGAAGGAACTCGCACTCGAGGAAGCCGCCTTCACGAGCGGACTCACGACGCTGGATGCGGCGGCTCGCCGTCGACTGGCCGCGAACTTCATGGCCGATGCCGTTGCGCATCGGGAACCACTCCGCGAAATGGTGCGCCTCGCGCGCGAGCGCGGCGAGCTGCAACGGTCGGCGCTCATCAACCGGCTGGCACGCACGGCCCAGAAGCCGGACCATGTCGTGCCGCGCATGTCCGTGGGCACCGAGGCGGACCGCCTGTTCCCGATGGCCCAGAGCTGGGACGAGATCTGGTATGCCGGGGCGAACGCGGACGTGTCGTCGCGCGATGGCGGGCCCGACGCCGGACCACCACTGGAGCAGGCGGAGCAGACCTCAGCGCAAGCCTGAGGCCTGCGCTGGGGCGTTATTCGAGCCGTGCCAGCAGCTCCGTGGCCTGGCGCACCTCGCGGCAGCCCAGTCCCTCGGTGAACGTCTCGAGCAGTGGACGGAGCAGGGCGGCGGCATCGCGCGCCCGACCCTGTTCCTCCATCAGCTCGACGAGGGGAATCGCGGCACGGAGTTCGAGGAGTCGGGCGTGTTGGGCATGCGCAACCGCCATGGCGCGACGCAGGCTCGACTCCGCGTCCTCCAGCGCCCCCAGCTCACGCTGGATTTCACCACGCTCGCGCAACACCTCGGGCTCATAGTAGGTCTCGCGCCACTGCGTGATGTGGGCGAGGGCCTGCTGCAGCTCGGCAAGCGCGACCTGCGGCTGGCCGTCCTTCCGGAGCCCCTGGGCGAGCATCAAGCGCCACTGCGGGACGAAGATCCCCGCGTCGGTGCCAAGGAAGTCCGCGAGTCCCTGCCGCATCTCCTGCACGCCAGCCTGTGGATTGCCGCGATGCGCCTCGGCCCATCCCCGATACACGCGCATGGAGGCGGCCCAGAAGGCGTAGCCCAGTTCGGCCGACACGTGGTAGCCGCGCTCGGCGTTCCTGGCCACTTCGTCGTACGCCCCTTCGTCCACGAGGTGATACATGGCCACGCCAATGCCAACCGCGGTGGATCCCGGGATGTTGAGGTCGTCGATCAGCGAGACCAGCTGCTGTTGTCGTTGCGCCCCCTGATCCACGAGCCCGGTGAGGCGGAGCGCCATCGCGAGGTACGAGAGCACTACTGTGGATGAGGACATCTGGAACAGTCCAACCAGGGTGCGCTCCTGCTCGAGGTCGAACAGGGCCATGGCCTCTTCGCCGCTCTTGCGAGCCAGGCCGTACTCGGCGAGGTAGTAGTACGAGAAGCCGGTGGCGTGGCGGGCCGCGATGTTGAGGATCGGGACGCCGCTCGCGTTGGCCATCTCGAGCACGCCCTTCGCGACCTCGAGCGCCCGTTCGTGTTCCCCTCGGACCAGTCGAACGGTCCAGAGGCCCCAGAGTGCGCTGAAGAGTCCCTCGTAGTTCTGCGTGAGCTCGCAGAGTTCGCGTGCGCGCGTGCACGCGCGCTCGACCTCGCGGGACGCCCACCCGCGGAGCGCCATGAGTGGCGGGGCGATGGCGAGCTGGCAGGCCATCTCGTCGCGAATCCGGTCGGGAGACTCCGGGGGCAGCGTCTCGAGAAGCGCCAGGGCGCGCCGGTAGTAGCCAACGCATTCCTGCAGCGCCCATCGTGAGCCGGCGACCGTGGCGGCCTTCATCCATCCCGGGATGGCCTCCTGCGTGCGGCCGGCGCCCTCGAGGTGGCGGGCCAGCAGTTCCGGCCGGTCGTGCACCAGCTCCTCGAACTCGGTCGAGAGGGCATCGGCGACGCGCCCGTGGTACTCTTGACGCGTCTTCTTGAGGAGCGATTCGTACGCGGCGTCCTGGATGAGCGCGTGCTTGAACTGGTAGTTCCAGTGCGGGGCCACGCCGGTGCGCGAAATCAGGTCCAGGTCCATCATGCGCCGCAGCGCCCCTTCGAGCGCTGCCGCCGTGCGACCCGAGACGGCCTGCAGCAGGTCCGCGCGGAAGTCGCGACCGATCGTGGCGGCGATCTGGGCGATGACCTTGTCGGCGCCCAGTCGGTCGATGCGCGCCATCAACGAGTCGTGCACCGTGCTGGGAATGAGCCCGGGCGGCAACGGACCGACGAGTTCAAAGCGATCCTCGAGCTCCCGCAGCACCCCCGACTCGAGCACCGTCCGGGTGACCGCTTCGACAAACAGCGGAATGCCGCCGGTGCGCTCGATGATCTGGCGCAGCACCTCGTCGGGCAGGGCCTTCGAGCCCACCACGCCCGACACGAGCGATCGGGCGTCGCCACTCGGCAGGGCCTGGATGCGGATTTCGTGACGATCGGGCGATGGCGACCAGAGCTCCGGGAGTTCCGGGCGGGTCGACCCCAGCACCATCAGGCGCGTGTTCCCCTGCCGCGAGACCAGCATCGCGACCAGCTCCAGGGTGGACGGATCGGCCCAGTGCAGGTCCTCGAGCACCACCAGGGTCGGGGAGTCACCCGGGGCGTGCAACTGGAGGTCGGCGAGGATGGAAAGAAGCCGCTGGCGCTGCTTGGCCATCGGGAGCTCGCTGGCGGGGTACCGATCGCCGAGCGAGACGTCGAGCAGTGGGGCGAGCAGGGGGACGGCTTCCGCGACGGAGCCCCCGCGCGATCGCACAAACTCCTCGATGCGCTCCAGGCGGGCGACAGGGTCGCTCAGGGCCGCGAGGCCCAGGCGTCGCTGCAGCATCTGCACGACGGGATGCAGCGGGCTGTTCAGCGCGTAGGGCGAACATTCCGCCTCGAAGCGTTCCGGCTCGTCGCCCGCGGCCAGGGAGCGGGCCGCGCCGAGGAGGCGTGACTTGCCGATGCCGGCCTCGCCGCGGAGCAACACGGCCTGCCCGTTGCCCTGCACGGCGCGTTCCCACGCGGCCCGGATGGTGGAGACTTCACGCTCGCGCCCCACGAACGGCGCCAGCCCCTCTGCGGCAAGAGCGTCAAACCGCGATGCCGCATCGCTTAGGCCGAGGACGCGCCACAGTTGCATCGGGCGCGACAACCCCTTGAGCGGACGCGACCCCAGGTCCTCCAGACGGAAGTGCCCGGCCACGAGTCGGCGCGTGGCCTCGCTGATCAGCATGGTGTCCGGGTCGGCCTCGCCCTGGACGCGCGCCGCCACGTTAGGCGCCTCACCGAGCGCGAGCTGCTCGGACCGCTGCCCGCTCCCCACGTCACCCACCACGACCAGTCCGGTATGCACCCCGATGCGGACGGTCGGTCGCTCGCTCCCGAGGTGCACGGTGTCGAGCTGTTCCAGGATCCCCAACCCCGAGTGCACGGCGCGGAGCGCGTCATCCTCGTGCGCGACCGGGTAGCCGAAATAGGCGAGGATCCCGTCTCCCAGGAACTGGGCAACGTGGCCGTCGTACCCCCGGATCACCTCCGCGCAGACGTTCTGGTACTTCGCGTACAGCTCGCGGAGCTCCTCGGGGTCGAGGGCTTCGGACATCGCCGTCGAACCCACCAGGTCCACGAAGAACACCGTCAGTTGCCGGCGTTCGGCCTGCGCGCGTTCGGACGCGCCGAATCGTTTCCCACAGCCGCTGCAGACCTTGGCGTCTGCGCGATTGATGAATTGACAATCAGGGCAGGGGGTGCCCAACGGCGTACCGCATTCGGAGCAAAAGCGGGCGGCCGCGGCATTGGCCGTCCCACATGAGGGGCATTGCATGGAGAGATGCTGCGAGGAGGCGGAATAGTGCGCGGCCAACGATCTGGACGCTAGGTTTGTATCACCTGCCGCCTGCGGCGCATCACGCGGAACTTACGCGCGCGATCGCCTTCCCCACCTGCTTGTGACCGACCTTTCTCTCGACGACCTGAACCTGGCCCTGGCGGGACGCTACGCCGTGGAGCGGGAGATCGCGTCCGGCGGGATGGCCACCGTGTACCTGGCGACCGACGTCAAGCACCAGCGACGCGTGGCGCTCAAGGTCATGAAGCCCGGGGTGACAGAGGACGGCGGAACGTCGCGGTTCCTCAGGGAGATCGGCGTCACGGCGCGGCTGGCGCACCCGCACATCCTCCCGCTGCTCGATTCCGGCGACCTGTTCGGGTTGCCGTACTACGCGATGCCGTTCGTGGACGGCGAAACGCTGCGCGAGCGGATCGCCCGCGACGGCCGGCTCGTGGTGGCCGAGGCCGTCCACCTGGCGGCCGAAGTTGCCGACGCCCTCGCGTATGCCCACGCGCAGGGGATCATCCATCGCGACATCAAGCCGGCGAACATCCTGCTGGCGGGCCGTCACGCGATCGTCGCGGACTTCGGCGTGGCCAAGGCCCTGTCGCCGACACCGGTCGCTGTCTCGGTCGACGACCTGACGCAGGCAGGGAATGCCGTCGGGACGGTGGCGTACATGAGTCCCGAGCAGGCCGTCGGAGAACCGAACTTGGACGGCCGGTCCGACCTGTTCAGCCTTGGCATCGTGTTGTTCGAGATGCTCGTTGGCGAGAAGGCATTCGGGGGTGCCACCGTGCAGGAGCAGATGGCGCGGCGTTTCTCGGGCGTGATTCCCTCCGCACGCGCGCGGCGCGTGGAGGTGCCGCACGAACTCGATGCGCTGCTCCGCAAGGTGCTGGCGACCGATCCGTCCGACCGGTTCGCCACCGCCAGTGAGTTCGAGATTGCCCTCCTGGCCGCCCTGCGTGGCAGCACGGCGCCGTTTGCCACGGGGGCGATCCACCTCGCGCGTGCGCCGGAGGACGTGCCCAGCATCGCCGTCCTGCCGTTCCGCAACCTGGGTGGCGACGCCGACAGCGACTACCTCTCGGATGGCATCACCGAGGAAATCCTCACGCAACTCTCGCTGCGGCGCACCATGCGCGTGTGCGCACGCCATTCGTCGTTTGCCTTTCGTGACACCACGGACGATGTCCAGACGATCGGCAACCGCTTGGGGGTGCGGCACCTGTTGACGGGAAGCGTGCGTCGCGCGGCCGATCGCTTGCGCGTGACGGCCCAGCTGGTGGATGCGAGCACGGGCTTCCAGGCCTGGTCTGGCCGCTACGATCGGGCCGTCGCCGATGTCTTCGCGATCCAGGACGAGATCGGCGTCGCGATCGCCCAGGCGCTCAACGTCACCTTGCTCGGTGAGTTGTCGGCGCCCATCCAGACGGCGGCGCCGCGCGTCGAGGTGTACGAGGCGGTGCTCAAGGCGCGTCATGCGTGGAACCAGCGCACCGACGCCGCCATGCAACACGCCATCGACCAGTATCACGAAGCCCTGCGCCTCGATCCCGAGTACGCGCCGGCGTGGGCGGGGTTGGCGCAGGTCTACGTGACGCGTGGCGT
>JAEUJK010000711.1 GCA_016794735.1 Gemmatimonadota bacterium
TCCTGTCGTCCTGTTCGACCTCCTCACCGCGCTCCTCGACTCGTGGACGCTATGGGACGCGGCCGCCGGCTCACAGGCCGACGGGCGACGATGGCGCATGCGCTACCTCGAGCTGACGTACGGCTCCACGTCGTACACGCCCTACGAGGATCTCGTCCAGCAGTCAGCGACTGACGCCGGGCTCGGTGTCGCCGCCGCCGAGGCGCTGGTCGAGCGTTGGGACGAACTCGCGCCGTGGCCCGAGGCGACGGGCGTCCTCGCGGAGCTGGGGGACGCAGGCCACCGCCTGGGAGTCGTCAC
This sequence comes from Gemmatimonadota bacterium, assembly GCA_016794735.1. GTDB lineage: Bacteria > Gemmatimonadota > Gemmatimonadetes > Gemmatimonadales > Gemmatimonadaceae > RBC101. The sequence goes on from JAEUJK010000711.1 coordinate 301, forward strand.
GAACTGCTCCGAGGGGTTGGGGTACCGGGCGGCGGCCCGGCTCGGCGTTCCCGTCCACGTCGTGACGGCCGAGCGCGCCGGAGCCTACAAGCCGAATGCTGCTCCCTACCGGCTGGCGCTCGATGAAATGGGTGTTCGGCCGGAAGACGCGTTGTTCGTCGCGGGATCGCCGTCCGATATCGGTGGCGCCCGGCGCGCCGGGATGGCGGTGGTGTGGCACAACCGCATTCGCCTGCCGGAGCCTCCGGAGCCCGTGACGCAACTGGACACCTTGAGCGAGCTACCGCTGCGCCTCCGCATGGGCCCCTAACACCTGAAGGGACCCGTACGACTCGCGGCGAGCGCGATGCGGGCGCGGAGTCCCAGCGGCCCCTTCACGTCGTCAATGCCGCGCGCGCTGGGCCGGGTAACGGCGTGGCAATCCGTCACCCGGTCCTCCGCCGCCTCATTTGCGCGCGCCCTCGAACGTGTAGCGGAAGACGACCGAGTCGGGCTTGTCGGCCAACACGTACCACCCGCGTCCTCCGATCTGGCCCGGCGCTGTCACGCGAAGAATCCAGTTGTCCACGACCCTGGCGCCACCCATCGTCGGGTCAGCGTAAGCGTCCGTCTTTCCCACCACACTGTCGGCGGCGATGCTGTAGGTGGACCTCACCGTATCCGGCATCTCCTGCGCGGTCCCGCTGCAGCTTCCGCCGCCGCAGACCTGGGTCCAGTGCACGGCCACGCTATCCGATCCCTCGGGCTTCATGGTACCACTCCACGTACCAGCAACATCGGCTTCGGTCAGTGCGGCAGGGCCTGCGGTCATGGCCGCAGTGTCCGCGGCCGGTTGTTCAGACTTCGCGCACGCCACCAGCATCAAGGCTACGACGACTGCGTTCCGCATGATCCACGCTCCGAAGGGGGAAGGGTCGCGCAATGCGTCGCTAGGATGCGCCCATCGGGTACCAAGGGCAAGCGCGATCGGGATGGGAATCCGCCAATGCGCCCCCTGTCCAACGTGAGGCCAGCCCGTACCTTCCGTGGCGAATCTCCATCCATGAGTCCAGGCCATGCGCATGACGCCCCGCCTCTTCGTTGCTGCCGTCCTTGGGTTAGCGGCCCCGCTGGTCGCCCAGGAGAAGGCCTCCGATACGCTGCTCACCGTCAATCACTACCTCGACTTCGAGACGGTGAGTGACGCGAAGATCTCGCCCGACGGTTCGCGCGTCATCTATACGCGTCGCTTTGTCGACAAGCAGAAGGACGCCTTCGAGTCGGCCATGTGGATCATGAACGCCGACGGCTCGCAGAATCGCTTCCTGGCGCGCGGGGCTGCCCCGGTCTGGTCACCAGACGGCACCCGCATCGCGTACCTGGCCGAAGGGGCACCGGGTGGTGCGCAGGTATTCGTGCGCTGGATGAACGCCGAGGGGGCCACCTCGCAGGTGACGCGGACGGAGTACGCACCGGCCGACATCGCGTGGTCGCCCGACGGCAAGTGGATCGGCTTTGCCATGTACACGCCGAAGCCGAATGTCTGGCAGATCGACATGCCGGCGCCGCCGCCCGGTGCGCAATGGACGCCGGCGCCGCGTTACGTGAAGGAG
>JAEUJK010000771.1 GCA_016794735.1 Gemmatimonadota bacterium
TGGATCAGCATTCGCGGGCTCAATCGCCACAACCCCATCCTGCTCGTCGTGCACGGCGGGCCAGGGAGCGCGATGCTCGCGTCGACGTGGGCGTACCAGAAGCCGTGGGAGGATTTCTTCACGGTGGTGAACTGGGACCAGCGCGGCGTGGGCAAGAACTGGAACCCGGCGGATACCGCGCGCCTGCGCCCGACGATGACGGCGGAGCAACATGTGCGTGACGCCGAGGTCATCGTGCGGCACGTGCTCAAGCGCCTGGGGCAGGAGAAACTCGTGTTGCTCGGCTGGTCGTGGGGCACGGCGTTCACGCCCGCGCTGGTGCAGCAGCACCCCGAGCTCTTTCACGCGTGGGTCGGGATGGGTGTGACGGGCGGTGGAGTGGCCGGCGGCGATGTGCTGCATGAGCGGTTGATGCAGATCGCACGTGCCAACGCCGACACGCAGGCGGTGCGCGAGCTGGACGCGCTCGCCCTGGGAAAGACCACGTTGCGTGGTGTCGAACGCGGACTGGCGCTCCGCAAGTGGGCGCGCATCTACGACGGCGGATGGTACGGCAAGCCCACGCTGGACCTGTTCTTCGTCCTGTCCGATTGGGGCCCGGAGTACAGCACACCGGAAGCCGAGGCGCAATTGGCGGCGACCCAGTGGGGAACGCGGGCCATCATCGGCACCCCCACCGGCAACGCCCCGCCCTCGTACACGTACAAGGTCCCCATGATCTTCCTCATGGGGCGATACGACCTGCACACTCCCTATGCGTCGTCACGCGCGCACTTCGACCGCATCGTGGCGCCACACAAGCGCTTCATCACGTTCGAGCGCAGCGCGCACTTTGTCATGGTCGAGGAGCCTGGCCGCTTCCTGCTCACGCTCGTCAACGAGGTGCTCCCGCTGGCCGGCGGCGCGAAGACCTTCGACGTGATTCCGGAGCCGATCCGCCGGGTGCGCACCCCGGACTGATCCCGTGCCTGTGGTCACTCCGCGATGCGTTCGCGGGTGATCATCCCGCGTAGCCAAAGCCCCGAGCGCGCCAGCGGCTCGGGGCTTTGGTTTCCATGCATCGCGCCGTGACGCTTACGGGGTCCGGGTCATTCGCGTGGTGAGGGCGGCCTGTGCCTGGTGTGTTCCGATCGGGTGGGACGACTGCACGGCGAGAATGCGCCATCCGTCCGCCTCGTGTCGCACAATGCCCTGCTGGGTGCCGGGGAAGTCCGTCTGCGTGCCCGTGCTATCGGTCACGTGTTCCGCGTACCGCGCGCTGTACGAGGCGACGCCCGGGGCCAGCGGGGTGATCACCATCGTTCCCCATTCAAAACGTGTGGAGCGAATCCACGACGGTTGCGACACGAGTTCGTTGGGTGGGACGAGGGAATCGAGCGTTTGCACCATCACCGGGTCGCCGGGCCCCAGGTCCGTGGTCATCACGACGTCGCGGGAGAGGAAGCGGCCGAGCGCTTCCCGTGCGTTCTTGCCGATGGGTGGTGCGCTCACGTCTGCCGCATAGGCGGTGAGGAACGCCTGCACGCTGTCGCGCAGTGCGGCGGCATGTGCTGGCGTGAGAGGCGTCGCGGTGTTCGTGGCGCTACCGGAGGAGCACGCGGAGACAACGAGCCACGCGGCCGTGGTCAGCAGGCGAGGGCGCATCGACGATCGGGCGAGGGGAGGGTGGACTTCCGAGCCGACCGGCTCGGGCGCGGCGGGAAGATACGCGCGTGTCAGCTGCGCGCAGCTCTGTCACCCAATGCCGCGCGAGCTTGGCGTCGCCGAAGGAGTCGTGCACGCACCGGCGAGATGAGGGCAGCCGCCAATGGGCCGGCTGTCGTTCCCCAGCCGATGGCCGCGAGGAACGGCGAACCGTGGGCCAGGAGCCAGGCGCTCACCGGCAAGCCGACGGCAAAGTAGGCGACGACCTCCCAGCTTGATTCACCGGCCCCGTCGGACATGTCGGGCGCCACTTAACGCTGGACCACGCAGAACAGGTTGCCCTCGGGATCCGCGAGGACCACGTAGTCGGCCCCGGCCTCGTAGCGCCACGGATACCGCGTCGCGCCCAACTGCTCCAGACGCTGCACCTCGGCCCCCTGGTCAACGGCATACAGGTCAAGGTGGATCCATCCGCGCCTTCCCTCGCGTCGCGTCGGGGATCGGTCCAGCGAGAGGTTCGGCCCCGCTTCAGCTGGATCCTTGAGGATCACGAACCCTCCGTCGGGCGGGCGATCGGCGACGTATCCGAGCGCGGCACTCCAGAAGGCGAGCATGCGATCAAACTCGTGGCAACGCATCACGATCGATCCGATCGCCAGCGGCGTGGTCGCGGGGCCGGCAAGAAGTCGCTGGACTCCAGCGTGCGCCGTGTCGCGTGTGACACCGTGCGAGAGGAACACGCGACCAACGGGTGCGTCGTCGTCCTGGAGCAGCCCGAGCAGCAGGTGTTCCGTGGCGATGTACTGGGCGCCGAGGACGTCCGACTGTTCCTCGGCGGCGGCCAGGAGCTCCGCTTCGCCCGGCATGCGTGGTGGCGTGTGCCTCGCAGGTGCGCTGTGGTCGCGAGGGGGAAGGGCCGACTCCAGGTCGCGGCGCAGCTTCTCCAGGTCGACGCCCAGCAGCTCGAGCGCGCCGACCGCCGGATTGCTGCGCTCCCGCAAGATCCCCAAGGCGGCGTGAAGGCCGGACAGCTCAACGTGGCCGTGAGCGGTCGCGATGTCACGTGCCATCGTGAGCGAGGACTTCGCGCGGCTCGTGAGGGGAAGGCGTGTGCGTGTGCCCATACCTGTATGCT
>JAEUJK010000825.1 GCA_016794735.1 Gemmatimonadota bacterium
GCCAGCGAGGCGATGGCGAAGGTCATCAGCGTGATGGTCCCGATCGACACGAGGAACATGAACGGCGTGACCTGCAGCAGCCAGTTGGTCGTGCCCACGATCAGCAGCGCCAGGAGGAGCAGCGGCACGGTCCCGACCCAGTACTTCGCCCACAACAGGTCGTGCATGTCCATCGGGCTCGAGCGCACCAGCCACCACGAGCGCCCCTCCAGGCTGACGCCCGGGAAGAGGAAACGCGCGGCAATCGACGCGAGGACGAATCCCGCGAGCGCCAGGTTCAGGAACGGGATCAGGTTCACGATGAAGAACGTGATGCCATCCCCCGTGAGCGGCAGGAACTTGATGTTCACCACATAGACGATGAGCAGCACGCCCAGCAGGATCAGCTGCGACCACTGCGTGGTGTCCCGGAAGAAGACGCGCAGCTCCTTGGCGACCAGCTCCCGCTTGCGGACGCCAAACGGCCACAGCGCGCGGAGGCGCGAGGGACGACGCTCGGTCGTTCGCGAGGCGAGGGTGGCCCCTTCCTGCGCCTTGCTGAACGCCACGGAATACAGGCGGCGGTGCAGCAGCGCGCCCAGGACGACGAGCGCCCCGGCCGTGGTCCACAACAGGTACAACGCCAGCGGGTCCACGTCATACGTGAGCCAGCCCATCAGTGCGCGCTGCACCCACTCACTGGGGAGCAGGGGCGACGTCGGCCCGCGCAGGATGGCGATGAACTCCACCAGCGACTTGAAGCCCTCCGGACGTGCGAGCTTCTCGGGGCGCAGCAGGCGAAAGAGCACCACCACGCCAGCGCCGGCAATCACCGTGATGACGCTGAGGATGTCCCGCGTGCGTCGCGCAGGAAACACGTTCACGAGCAGCAGCGTGAGCGCCGAGCCGATCGCTGCGGGAATGATGAGGAACGGCACGACGGCCGCGACCACGACGCCGGCGAACCCGAACCCGCCATCGTACACGAGGCCGTACGCCGCGAAGATCGGGACGGACAACAGGAGCACCATCCAGCTCGAGTGCACCGTCGTTTCCAGCAGCTTCGCACCGTAGAGGCGCAGCCAGTCCACCGGGGCGCTCACCAGCAGGTCCAGGTCGCGCGCGAGGAAGAAGCTCGAGAGCGCCGTGATGACGTTGGACAGCAGCAGGATCGACGAGAACGAGAGCAGCAGGATGCCGAGCAGCTTCCCGGCCAGCAGCGACCCGATCTCCGGGACGCCCTTGAAGTAGGAGAGGACGCGGTAGGTGGCCCCGAAGGCGAATCCCCAGAACAGGAGCCCAACGAGCGACAGCAGCGCGAAACGGGCGACGCGGCCCTGCTCGCCCTGGCGGGCGCGGGCACGGGCGGTCATCCACTTGGGCGAGAGCAGGTGCCACAGCGACACGTCGCCCCGGGCGCGAGGCGGGACGATCAGGCCGCCGGACGGCGTGAAGCCCGGGCCGCGCGGGCGCACGGTGTCGTGCGCTCCCGACAACATGCGATGGCGGGCTACGAGCCCCGGGTCGGGGCCGACGGGAAGGGAGGACGCCATCGGCGGCCTAACGAGATGGCGTGCCAGCGGCACGGCAGCGGTCAGCCATCGAGCACCCCCACGAGGTCCCGAGCCACGGTGTCGCCGGTGAGCCGGAGGAAGATGTCCTCCAGCCCCTCGTCGCCGCGCTCGGCGTTGGCGCGCAACTCCGCCATCGTGCCCGCCGCGCGGATCTTGCCGCGCTGGATGATCGCGATGCGATCACACATCCCCTCGGCCACCTCGAGCGTGTGCGTCGACATCATGATCGTGTGACCGCGCCGCGTGTACTCGCGGAACAGGTCCTTGAGCGTCCGCGCCGCCTTCGGGTCGAGGCCGACCATCGGCTCGTCGACCACGATCACGTCGGGACGGTGCACGAACGCGCTGGAGATGATCAGCTTCTGGCGCATCCCGTGGCTGTACGACTCGACCAGTTCGTCGCGCCACTCGGTCAGGTCGAACGCCTCGAGCAGCTCCTGGCTGCGTCGCTCGATCGCCGGCCCTTCCTGCGCGTAGAGCCCCGCGACGAACCGCATGAACTCGATCCCCGTGAGCTTCTCATAGATGAACGGCCGGTCGGGGATGAACCCGAGACGCGACTTGGCCGCCACCGGATCGGCGGCGAGGTCGATTCCGGCCACGCGAATCGAGCCGGAGGTGGGGCGGAGGATCCCGGCGACCATGCGCATCGTCGTCGTCTTGCCGGCGCCGTTGGGGCCGAGGAAGCCGAACAACTCGCCCTTGGGCACCACCAGGTCGAGCCGGTCGACTGCCGTGAACGACCCGTAGGTCTTCGTGAGTTGCGTA
>JAEUJK010000859.1 GCA_016794735.1 Gemmatimonadota bacterium
CGTTATGCGGTCGGCCCTGCGTAGGTCGTATCGCCTGAGAGCTCGACGCTGAACCCGCGACGACGCATGGTACCCAACAGACAGAGCGCAGTTCAACTGACCACGGTGGTAGAGCGCAAGCACGCGACGCTGCCGCGCTACTTGGTCGTGCTTGAGGCGCAGGTGGCCGCGTGGCAGCTGACCCAGACCACGATGGTGGAAGCGCGACTGAACGGCCAACCGCTTGGGCGGCGGGCCCTGAAGCGGTGGGATGCGAGGCGTTGGTTCCTTGAGCTGCCTCACCGGACCTGCGAGCAGTGGAGCCTCGGCGTCGGGGACCGCGTCGTGCTGGAACTCGCGCTCGCCTCGACGACGCTCCCCGACGAGCTGGCCGACCTGTTGGCGACCGAACCGGCCGCCCAGTCCGCGTGGGCAGCCTTGAGCGCGTCGCGCCAACGCATGTTGTGCGAGGAGGTGCGGGCCGCCGCCCGTACCGCGACGCGCGTCCGCCGCGCCCGGTGCGGCCTGGGGCTCGGCGCCGAATAGCCCGTCGTTGCTCGCGGTGGTGAGTGCTCCGGCCGGGGTGTTTTCACGCTTGTGGCGGAGGGGAGTCCATGCAGCGACGTGCTCGACCGCGCGTACGACAGGGCGACCGGGCGCCTGTGGCCCATAACCGGGCCCGTTGGGTGACCGTCCCGCCCGGGCCGTCGGGGGATCATGAGGTGTCGGCCCAGGCAGGACGGCATTTCGTAACACGCCGCTTATGAGGGCAAGCGCTATCCGGACCGGTCAAGACGGGAGCGTTCGCAATGTCGCCTAGCGTAGCTGTTCCAGCCGGCGGCGATCACGAGTGCAGCGGCACCCACATAGATCATCTCCATGGCAGGGAAACCGTGCACGATGATGACGCCGGCCGCGAGCGAGATCGCGCCAGCCCCACCGATCCCGAAAGGACCCCAATGCCCGTGCGTTCGCGCACCGCGCCAGAATCCCGTGACCGCGACCGCCAACGAGAGCAGCATAACGGGCCACAGAATGCCGTCCTTCCGAAGGAAGCCTAGCCCCAGTGCGGTCAGGCCAGCCATAATGAACGGTGTACCTGCGCAGCACAGCGCCGCCAAGATCGCACCGAATACGCCTGCGGCGTCACGAATGCCTGCCCTCATGGACTCCCCGCAGCTATTGCGTCGCGCAACGCCCGGAGGCTTGGTCCGCCGCCAACCGCGCACCCGGCACCCGTCGCTGGAATCTTCCCATCCACATCAATGCCATTCACGAGTACGGTCGGCGACGAATAGCCCCTCAGGCGCTCCGGGGTCATAGGGTCTCCTGTGTCCCACTCGTTCCACCGAGCGGATAACCCCAGGCTCGTCAGTGCCTCCCGCAGCCGCGTGCGAGCGGCTGCCGCGTGTGGGCATCCTTCGAAGAAGACCAAGTCAATCTGCATCGCGATTCCTGCCCTCGGGTTCGAGCGCCGCCAGGATTGGGCACTCGTCTGTGACCACCTGCTCCTCGCACGCGTGGATTAGCCGTGCCAAGGCCTCGTCTATCCGTTGGAGGCCAGCGAGGCGCTCCCGGATCCGACTTCGTGCGGCTTCTGCGGACCTCCTCACCGGTTCGCACCGCCGCTGCACGCGGACCCGAAGCGCGAGGAGCGTACGAATCTCTTCGAGGGTGAACCCCATCCCTTGAGCGCGCCGAATGAATACGACGCGTTGCACAGCATCAGTGGAATACTCGCGGTAGCCGCCGTTCGTCCGGCGCAAGGCGGCCAGCAGGCCCCGACGCTCATAGTACCGGAGCGTCTGCACCCCGACCCCAGCCGACGATGCGACCGCACCGATCCGCAATGGAATGTTCACGGCGCATCATATACCCTATACCATGGTATAGAGTCAAGGACGTGGGATGTCTGGGCCCACCAA
>JAEUJK010000030.1 GCA_016794735.1 Gemmatimonadota bacterium
TCCTCGATGACGCGATGCAGCATCGTCGTGTGCACCGCGATGTCGACGTCGCGCTCGTCAGCGCCGACGTGCCGTGGGCGCACTGGACCCTTCCGGGCGGGCCGCTGCGCGAATCGTGGGCGGCCGGCTTTCGGCGAGCAGACCTCGTGGTCGTGACCGCCAAGGCGTCGTCGGCAGCGGAGGTCGCGGATGCGGTCGCGGCCAGCCGGCGTCGCGGGGCCCGGCGCGTGGCGGCCGTGCGACTCGCGGCCGATCAGCTGCGCGCGGGGGTGGGCGGGGGCGTGCGGGCGCTGGCGGACGTCAGGGGATCACGGATCCTGGCCGTCAGCGGGATCGCGAACCCCGCGCCCTTCCTCCGCACGCTGACTGACGCCGGGGCGGTCGTCGACCCCGCCACCTTCGGGGACCACCATCGGTTCGGGGCCGCGGACGTCGACCGGCTCCTTGCCCGTGCCCGGGGCGTGGACTTCGTCGTCTGCACGCTGAAGGACGCCGTCAAGCTCAGGCAATCCTGGCCGCAATCCGGGCCGGGGCTGTGGTATGTTTCCCAGCGCGTTGAACCGATCGAGGGGGCTTCCGAGATCGAGGCAGCGCTCGACCGGGTCTGCTCGCGTCCCGATACTTCCAGCACATAACCTTTCGCGGCTCACGCCGCCTCCCATTCCACACAATGGCTACCGACCTCCGCCTCCCGACGAACGCGATCGTCAAGCCGGACAAGGATCGATTCCTCAACGAAGACAACCCGTTTGAGGCGATGATGTCTCGCTTCGACCGGGCGGCCGACTTGCTCGACCTCGAACCGGGCCTCTACAAGGTGCTCCGCAAGCCGGAGAAGCAGATCATCGTGGCGTGCCCGGTGATGCTCGACAACGGCGAGATCGAGGTCTACACCGGCATCCGCGTGCTGTACAACACGTCGCGCGGTCCGGCCAAGGGCGGCATCCGGTTCGACATGCAGGTCAACCTCGACGAGGTGACGGCGCTGGCCGCGTGGATGACGTGGAAGTGCGCCGTGGTGAACGTGCCCTTTGGCGGTGCCAAGGGCGGCGTGATCTGCGATCCGCTCAAGATGAGCGTCGGTGAACTGGAGCGTCTCACGCGCCGCTACACGGCCGGGATCATCTCGACCCTGGGCCCGGACAGCGACGTCCCCGCGCCGGACGTGAACACGAACGAACGCGTGATGGCGTGGCTCATGGACACCTACTCCATGCACAAGGGCCACACCGTCACCGCCGTCACCACGGGGAAGCCGGTGGAGATGGGGGGATCGCTCGGCCGTCGTGAGGCGACCGGTCGCGGGTGCATGCTCGTGACGAAGGAAGCGCTCGCGCACCTGGGCATGAACGTCAAGGGCACGACGGTCGCCGTGCAGGGCTTCGGCAACGTCGGCAGCGTCTCGGCGCAGCTCCTCGCGCGCGAAGGCTGCAAGATCATCGCGATCTCGGATCGCACGGGCGGCTGGCACAACCCGGCGGGCATCGACGTCGACGACGCAATCAACTACGTGAAGCAGCACAAGTCGCTCGAGGGCTACGGCAAGGGCGACCCGATCTCCAACGAGGAGTTGCTGACGCTCGACGTCGACGTGCTGCTCCCGGCCGCGCTCGAGAACGTCATCACCACCAAGAACGCCGCCAAGGTGCGCGCCAAGGTCATCTGCGAGGGCGCCAATGGCCCGACCAGCGCGGCCGCGGATGCGATCCTCGACGAGAAGGGGATCTTCGTGATCCCGGATATCCTGGCCAACGCCGGTGGCGTGACCGTCTCGTACTTCGAGTGGGTCCAGGATCGCGGTGGCTACTTCTGGGACGAGGACACCGTCAACGACCGGTTGCGCAACCTCATGGTGAAGGGCTTCCGCGACGTGCTCGGCCTGTCCAAGCAACACAAGGTGAACATGCGGACGGCGGCCTACATGCTCTCGATCAGCCGGGTCGCCACGGTGCATCGCCTGCGCGGGATCTACGCCTAGGCACCGCGTCGTGACCACGCACACCACGGGCGACCTGGCTTTCGTGCCGGGTCGCCCGTTTGCGTCGCCATGAAGTTCCGCGTGGTCTGCGTGGGTCGGCCGCGGGACACCGCGGTCGCGTCCCTGGTCGAGGAGTATGAACGCCGGGCGACGCGCTACTGGCCGCTGGAGATCGTCGAGGTCCGTGAGGGGCGCGGGACCGACGCGGCGCTGGTGCGGCGCCAGGAGGCGGCCCGCCTGCGCGAAGCCTGCGGGGCATCGATGATCGTGGCCTGTGACGAGCGCGGCACCGCGCTCGAGTCCGGGGCCTTCGCGGAGCGCATGCAGGGGTGGCGTGAGGCCGCGCGTGACGTGACGTTCGTCGTGGGCGGGGCGCATGGGCTCGACCTCGTCGTCCTCGCCCCGTCGACGACGCTGCAACTGGCGCGCTGGACGCTCCCCCACGAACTTGCCCGACTCATCCTCGCCGAGCAATTGTACCGGGCGGGGACCATTGTTAGGCGCGAACCGTACCACAAGTAGGGTCCACGCCCCACCCACGGAGCATTTCGCCGCGATGGACGGTCTGCAGGTCATTACGGAGTCACTGGGTGGGTCGCCGCTGGCCCGGCGCGGGATGGCCGGGGAGCTGGGTGCCTGGTTCGCCGCGCGCCCCGCGAACGCCGACGCCTGGCGGGCCCGGGTCTTGGCCACGGCGCGACCGGGCGACTGGGCCAACGACCTCGCGCCGGCGTTCTCGTCGGCGGGGGTGCTCCCGGCCCGGCTCCGCGAGACCGCGGCCGCCGGCGGGGTGGTCGTCACGACGGGGCAGCAGCCCGGGCTCTTCGGTGGGCCCGTGTATACGCTCGCCAAGGCGCTCTCGGCGCTGGAGCTGGCCGATGCGCTGCAGCGGGCC
>JAEUJK010000026.1 GCA_016794735.1 Gemmatimonadota bacterium
TAGAGGGCGCGCCCATCCACCACCACCACGCGAAGCCCCAACACCTGGGCGAGGGTGGACAGCGGCTGCGCGACGTGGGTCGCCCCAAAGACCACGAGCGTCACGGGTGGTGCATGCACCTCCACGTAGACGCGTCGTTCCGGTGACCCGGGAATGGAGACGATGCCGCTGGTGCGAGCAGCGAGACGCGCCAGCGCAGCATCTCGCACCGCCGCGAGATCGACCCCGGTCGCCGGTGTCCCCTCGTGCGAACCGTCCTCGCGGACGATGAACCGGTCGCGCGCACCTTCCAGGTCGACGACGAGCGCAATGGCACGTCCCGCGGCAACCTCGCGACGCACGATGTCGTTGGCACGTGCGACGGGATCGGTGTCCAGCGGAGCCACCGGTTCGATCAACAACTCCACCGATCCCGCACAGGTCATCCCGAGCGCGGCCGCGTCTTCTTCGCCAAGTGCCATCTCGACGTGCTGCGCCTGTCCGGAGGCCAGCACCTCGTGGGCAACTTCCATCACGCGCGCATCCACGCAGCCGCCGATGGTCACCGCGCCGATGATCCCACCGCCGTCATCCACCCACATGCGGGCACCAGGTGTGCGCGGCGACGAGCCGGTCGTACCAATCAGCGTGGCAACTGCCGCGCGACGAGTGGGTGCTGCATCTGGTGGGGGCGCTGTCATCGGGTTCCTCGGGCCGCTGGCCTCACCGAAAGGTCGCGCCGCGTCCGTTGAAGGTCCATCGACATCAGACGGCGAGATGGGGGATCATCGCCTCGATCGCCGCCAGGTTGTGGCCGGGCGCGAGGTGATCCAGGTACGGAAGGGCCGCGCGCATCCCGCGCGTCTCCGGCGCAAACCCCGGGGCCCCCATCAGGGGATTGAGCCACACCACGCGAGCCACGCGTCGCCGGAGTTCGCGCATTGCGTCGCCGAGCACTTCGGGTTCGCCCACATCCCATCCATCGGAGAGGATCAGCACCACTGTGCGCCGATCCAGCAATGACGCGTGACCTCGCACCAACGCCTCGACCGCCGAACCGATGCGCGTGCCGCCCGACCAGTCGCGCACCAGTCCACCGAGCTCGCGCAGCGCGCCACGAAAACGCTGGCCGCGCAACGCATCGGTCGCCCGCGTCAGGCGCGTCGCAAAGAAGAAGGTCTCGACCGTGGCCGTGGTGTTCTGCAGGGTGTGCAGAAATGGGAGGAGGAACGCCGTGTATACCTCCATCGACCCCGACACATCGCACAGCGCCACGACACGCGTCCGACGAATGCGACGTTCGCGGCGCACGAGCTGGATCAACTCCCCGAGATCCCGCGTGGCCGCGCGCACGGTTCCGCGCAGGTCGATGCGTCCGCGCGTGGCGCGACGCCAGCGGCGACTCCGGCGCAGCGTCAGTCGTCGCACCAGCCGAGCGGCCACGCGCCCCAACGCCTGGTCATCGACCGCTGGCCAGCGAGCGAAGTCGCGATCAGCGAGTTGTTCGAGAGCACTCGGCGACGGGACCTCGATCGTGCCGCCAGTGTCGGCCGCCTCGCCCTTCATCCAGTTCGCCACGGTGACCGGGGCCATCCCGGGCGCGGGCCGTCGTCGCGGCTCCGGCTCCGCGGCACCGTCCTGAACGGGCTCACCCGCCTGGAACGGGGCGCTCGACTCTCCCCACGCATGGGCGAACTCCTCGTCGAAGACCGGTCCGTCCTCGGGGCGCGTGAGCAGCGCGGCGCGCAGCCCCAGTCGCACGTCCTCGCGATCTGCGAGCGTCGTCGCGGCCATTGCCTCGAGCGCCACCAGGGCACGATCCGCGCCGACCGGCACCCCGCGGTCGCGCAGGCGACGCAGGAACCGGATGACCGCCATCTCCAGCCCGGTGCTCACGAGGGACCCTACCCGCCGACAGCGAGCATGGCGGGGAGCTGGCCGTCGGCGAGCGCGGCGCCCACCGTGGCGAGGTCACGTTCGTCCTTCAGCACACATCCCAGCGTGGCCTGCACCAGCTCCTCGTCCAGGTGATCCGCATGCAGGGCGACCAGCGCCAGCCCCCAGTCCACCGACTCGGCGACACCGGGGATCTTCTCCAGGCGCCGCGTGCGCAGCGCCTGGAGGAATGCGGTCAGCTCCCGCGCCAGGCGTTCGCTGAGCCCCGGGACCCGCGCCCGCACGACGCGCAATTCCTTGTCAAACGATGGATAGCCGATCCAGGCGTAGAGGCAGCGGCGACGCAGCGCTTCCGAGAGGTCTCGTGAGCGGTTGGAGGTCAGCACCACGACCGGTCGATGGGTTGCGCGGATGGTGCCCAGCTCCGGGATGCTGACCTGGAAGTCCGAGAGCACCTCCAACAGGAAGGCCTCGAACTCCTCGTCCGCGCGGTCGACCTCGTCGATCAGGAGCACGGGGGCGCGATCCGGGTGCGTGATCGCGGCGAGCAGGGGCCGCTTGAGGAGGAAGGCCTCGGAAAAGAGGGACCGCTCGCGCTCGGCGAGGGAGGACGTTCCGCCCTCCTCGAGCTTGAGGTGCAGGAGCTGCCGGGGGTAGTTCCACTCGTACAGGGCGCTGGCGGCGTCGAGCCCCTCGTAACACTGCAGGCGGAT
>JAEUJK010000028.1 GCA_016794735.1 Gemmatimonadota bacterium
CCGGTGATCCACCGCATGGCCGGGCCGGGGATGCTGCACGCGAGCGGGTCGTTGCCCTTGAACGGCCGGGATCGCGCGGCCCTGCTCCGCGGCCAACTGCGCGTGGGACTGTTCGTCGACGGAGCGCAGGCCGATGCCCCCGTCGCCCTCGGCGCAACTCCATGACATTCCGGCGCGTCCCGACGAACGCGGTTCCTTCTATTGAACGTGTTCCGGCGTGTAAGTTCGCACCGTCGCACCACCTCCCTTTTCCGATCCGCCCGCATCATGCGTAACCCCGCCTGCAGTCGCCGTGACGCCGTCCGCCAGCTCGGAGTCGGGCTGCTCGCGGCCCCCGCCATCCTGCGCGGACGCTTTTCCCTGTTTGGTACCCAGCAGGAGTACTCGGCGCGGGCGATCCGCCTCGTGCAGGAATCGGTCGTCGTGGACCTGCTGAACCAGTTCCGCTTTGCGGACTTCAGCGAGAAGCCGCCGCGCAGCGAGCTGTGGCTCTCGAAAGCCCGCTCGATGACGGCCGCAGACTACGAGCTGTACCGCACCAGCGGGTATCGCGTGATCGCCCTTGGCCACGGTGCCAGCAGCTACGCCGAGGCGGTGGAATGGCATGCGCGATGGAACGGGTTCCTCGCCGAGTACAGCGACTGGTTCATGCGCATCGATGACGCGAGCGACTTCGAGGCGGTGCGCCGGAACGGGAAGGTCGGGGTCATGCTCACCTTCCAGAACTCGGATCACTTCCGGACCCCGGCCGATGTCGACGCCTTCCACGCGATGGGGCAACGGCTCTCGCAGCTGACCTACAACTACCAGAACCGGATCGGCAGTGGGTTCCTGGAGCAGCGCGATGGTGGCCTCACGGTCTTTGGTGGCCAGGTCGTGGAGCGCATGAACGCCGTGGGCATGGCGGTGGATGTGTCGCACTGCGCCGATCGCACGACACTCGATGCGCTCGACATCTCCAAGCGACCGGTGGTGTTCTCGCACGCGAGCTGCCGCGGCCTCATTCCGGACCACGCGCGCGCAAAGACTGACGAAGCGATCGTGAAGATGGCGCGCTCTGGTGGCGTGATGGGCATTCCGTTCCTCCGGATGATGGTGCACGCCAACGAGCCGGTGACGGTCGAGCATGTGCTCGACCACTTCGACTATGCCGCGAAGCTCGTGGGGGTGGAGCACCTCGCCGTGGGCAGCGACATGGACCTCGTCGGGAACCCGAACCCCGTGAACGGTCCCGGGGCCGGCAACCCGGCCACGCCCAACTTCGAGCGGTACAAGCTGCACATCGGGGCGAGTGGCGAGTGGCTGCTCACGATCAAGGGACTCGACCACCCCAAGCGCACCTTCGACCTGACTGAGGGACTGATCCGGCGCCGATACACCGACGACCAGATCAAGGGGATCCTCGGTGGCAACGCGGTGCGCGTCCTCACCTCGATCTGGGCGAGCCAGGATCGCGCGAAGTAGCAGCCGCCCTCAGCGAACCGCGGCGACGTTGTACGCGAGGGACGTGAGCAGGAATCGGCCGTAGATCCACTCGCGTCCGTCATCGGTCCACGTGGCGTCACCGTCCACGACGACCTGCGTGCCGGCCATGACCCCGCGTCTCCGGACGGGGGTGGCAAACCGTCGTTGGAGCATCTGGTCGCCAGCGGCGCGCGAGCGGTCCTCCGAGATGAAGTCCACGAGATCCCCCGCCTCATCGAGGACCAGCACCGCGGACACCCGGTGGCCGGCATTCGTGAAGGTCGCGCGCACGTGCTGCGCGTCGATCACGTCCCAGGTGATGGGCGCGCGAAGCAGGGCGGCGGGCGCGAGGAGGCAGATGTCGTTCAGCAGCGTCACGGTCTCGCTGCGTGTCATGTCCGCCCCCTCGAGGAACTGGACGCGATAGAGCCCGAGCAGGCGAATGTCCATCGTCGCGCTGTCGCCGACGTAGCGGTGCAAGCCATCGAACGGGACGCCGGCGCGTGTGGCGCGCATGTAGAACAGGCGCTTCGGCGGGTCGAACGACTCGTACTGCACGGCAGTGCCGCGCGTCCAGGGATCGTCGGGTGCCCCGCGAATGCTCACGTCGAAGGTGAGCCGGAAGTTGCGCACATGCGGTTGCCCGACCACTCCCGCGCGCCGGAGAAATCGCTGCACGGGCCCTGGAACGCGCGCGAGATCCGCGTCGGTGACCATGGAGTCGGCGCCATGTGATGCGCGGGCCAGCAGTTCCGCCTCGCGCGCGAACGTGGAACGCAAGCTCCCGGCGCGAAACTCGGCCAACGCGACGAGCACTGGGACGAGGATGAGGACGTTGACGAAGGTGCCATACCGCGCGTCGCCCCACGCACGCACGATGAGCAGCTGGGAGCCGAGCACGGCGACGAAGGCGAGCCACGGCCAACTCCGCCACGCGAGGGTCCATGCCAATGCACTCGCTGCGAAGCAGGTGGCAACCGCCAGCCACAACCACCCTTCGCGCGCCGTGCGCACCCCGGTGAGGTGTGGGAACTCACGGAGTCCCACACCATGCAGGAAGCCCGGCAGGTGAATCGCGCCGTGCACCAGCAACACCATCGCAAAGACCGCTCGCATACCACGCCTGGCGCTAATGACCCATCCCACCCCTCTTCATTCTTGCCTGCATCACGTACCTAGAACACGACGCGTATCGGCTTGATCATGCCGTGTGCCGAGTGCGTCTTCTTTGACAGCGGATTGAACAGGGTACACAGGAGCGCGTAATCGCCGGGCATGAGGTCGAGCGTGATGTTCACCGAACGTCCGCCCTCCAACCCGGTCGTGCCCCCGACCGACTCATACGGCGCTGGCCCGGTGGGATTCTCGGCCCACTTCACCGCCTGGTCGATCGTCTTGCCCTCCTTGAGCTTCACGAACGCCACGTGGTGTTCGAATTTGCCGACGTTCTCCACGCGAATCGTGCGACGACCGGCGAACAGCGGACCATCGAGCGTGAAGTTCCACTCGAAGAGCTTGAGCGTGACCTCCGTTGGCGGGAGCGTCGCCTTCACTTCCGGTCCGGGCGCCTTCACCACCGACAGTTCCTTGATCATCCCATCCATGAAGTGCTGGCGATGGGAACTCGGCGATGCCACCACGCAGGCGAGCATGTAACGACCGGGTTCCAGGACCATCGTCGCCGTGGCCGAGCCGCCGGGCGCGACTGACTCTGGTCCACCCATGGGATGCATCCACGGGACGCTCCAGTCGTTCGTCTTGAGGTAGTCCGCGACCTGGTTGACGCGATCCAGCCGGTCGAGCTTGATGAGGAGGACGTGGTGATCCTCCTTGCCCCGATTGAAGAGGCGGATGTTGACGAGCCCGGCGTCGACCTGGTCTGGGGCTTCAAAGCGATAGTCGGTCGCGATGACGACCAACTCACTGCC
>JAEUJK010000036.1 GCA_016794735.1 Gemmatimonadota bacterium
CATGGTGTCGCGGTTCTTCCCGACGCTCAAGCGCGTGGCCGGCGACGCGGGCGCGAGCGAGGGTGGCGTGACGATGGCCGGCGAGGACTTCTCCCGCTTCTCCGAGCTCGCCCCCGGCTTCTTCTTCAACCTCTCCGTCACGCCGCCACACCTCGACCTCAAGACGGTCGCCAGCAACCACTCGCCCCTGTTCCAGGCCGACGATCGAGCGCTCCCCATCGGCGTGCGCGCGATGACCAACATGGCGATGGATTTCCTGCGATCGGGCGGCTTGCCGAAGCCCGTGCCCTGATCGTCGCGGCGACCTGGTGGGCCGCCCTCGGAGGGGGCGGCCCTCAGTCCGGGTACGAGAACACCAACGATTGAAAGCGCCATCCCTCGCGCACGTGGACGGCGGCGAGCACGAGGGTCCCGCGGCGCGTGGTCTCGTTGTTCCAGTACTCGAAGTCGGCGGCCACCATGGCGATGCGCCCACGCCGGTCGATGCGCACGTTCTCCAGCCGCTCGCCCATCCGCTGCGCCTCACGGAACCCGCGCTCCTGCGCCGCGAGAAACGCCTCGAGCGTGCGCACGCTGATGCCGCCATCCGCCGTCGTCGATGTCGACGTGAACGTCGGCAGGAACAGGCCTCGCCACTCGGCGAACGTCTCTCGCGTGTACAGCCGCGTGTAGTCGGTCACGAGCTGCTCGAGTGAGCGATCGAGATCCGTCGCCTGCGCGTCGGCCTCATCGGCCATCGAGAGCAGGGCGGCCCCAAGAGTGAGGCAGGCGAGTAGCGCGCGCATGGCAGGAGGGCGGTGGGAATCCCGTATGGCAGTCCAGCGGCCGTTCGCCGCGGACGGGACGACGAGAGGGAAGGTGCGGTTCCTTTCCCGCGAGTGGAAGACGCTGCGGGAACCGGCGTCCTCAGCCGGCGCGCGCCATCGGAGCACGGTCCGGCGCGCTTTCCACGAAGTCCAGATCGGTGCCGTAGGTCAGGGACTGGCGCCACACGGCCCACCCGGCCAGGCCGAACACGACCGCGCCAACCACGGCAGCCGCCCCGCGCAGGCCAAACATCGGCTGCAGCGTCGTCCACGCGAGGGTCATCGGCACCGTCGTCGCGCGCACGAAGGTCGGCACGCTCGTCCCCACCGTGGCACGCAGGTCCGTCCCGAACTGCTCGACCGCCATCGTCACCATCACCGCCCAGTACCCGGTTGAGAAACCAAGCCAAAGGTAGAGGAGATAAAAGCCGGCGGTCGTCGAGGCCACGCCTCCGAGGTACAGGGCAACACCCGTGGCCGTGAGCGCGAGGTACAAGCCTGCCGCCCGCCGTCGCGACTTCCAGTACTGGCTCAGCAACCCGCTGGTGAGATCGCCGAAGGTCGTCGCCCCGTAGAAGCACAACACCGCGGTGCCGGCCGATACAGTCCCCGTGATCCCGAGTGTCCGCGCGAACTCCGGCGCAAAGGTCACCAGCAACCCCGAGGTGAACCACACCGGCACACCAATGAGGATGGCGCGGGCATAGCGCAGGGCGCGCGCGGGAGTGCCCAGCAGGTACACGAAGCTTCCTCGCGTGGTGACCTGCGCTCGCGTGCGCGCGAACATCGCGGAGTCCCGCACCTGAAATCGTACAACCAACAGGATGAGCCCAAGCACGCCGCCAATGACGTACGCGGTGCGCCACGGCAACGCGCCACCGACGAGCGCGGCGGCCACCGCCCCGATCACCCCCATCGTCGCCACGATCGTCGTCGCCAAGCCACGCTCCTTGGGCTCGACCAGTTCGCTGACGATGGTCAACGCGGCCCCCAATTCACCGGCCAGCCCCAATCCCGCGAGGAAGCGCCATGCCACATAGGCCTCGATCGAGGTCGCGGTGGCATTGCCGAGGTTGGCAAGCGAGTACAGCAGGATCGAGCCGTACAGCACGGACCGCCGGCCCCGCTTGTCTCCCAACACCCCCCAGGCCACCCCGCCGATCATCATCCCGATGAGCTGCGTGTTCTGCAGCAGGGTGCCGGCACTCAGCAGTTGAGCCTCTCCCGCGATGTCCCGCACCGACGGCACGCGCACGACGGCAAACAACAGCAGGTCGAAGATGTCGACGAAGTACCCGAGCCCCGCGAGCGCAATGGCGGCCGTTGCGCGTCGAGCGGGGACGAGTTCAGGCGTGGGCGTGGGCATCGGGGCGGGAAGGTGCACCCGCAACGAGCACGTGACAACGACGGCGGCCCCCGACCGGGGTGCTTTGTGGTCGGTCAGACGCTGACCGCGCGGAGCTCTGGTCTCCTGCCGTCTGTCGTTTGCCGTCCGCCGGCCGCCCCGCTACTGCCGAATTGCCTCTGCCCTCAGCAATCCCGCCAGGCGACTCACGTCGGAACCCAATCGCGCCGCCGCACGCCCCTCGGCGTCGACCAACACCACCACCGCCGGGTGCGCGACGTCGCCCGTGGCGTCATCGCGCGTGATTCGCACGTCCCATCGATGGAGGGCACCGAGCACATCGTCCACGGCGCCGCTGAGCACGCAATCCTGTGGGGCGAGTCCCCACTCCCTGGCGATGGTAGCCAACCGCTCAGGCACGTCACGCCACGGGTCCACCGTCACCGTCACCACTGGCACCGTGCTCCCCGCCTCCAGTCGCGCGATGAGCACGTCGCGAACCAGGGTGGGGCACATCGTCTCACAGTGACCGAACGCGAACGTCACGATCGTCGCCCTTCCCCGCATCGAGGTCAGGTCAAACACCCCGCCCCACTGGTCCGTGAGTCGAAGCGCCGGCGCGGCGTCGCGCTCGCCGACATCGAACACCAGCGCAGGGATGTCGATCCGCTCAGCACCCGTGGGCGGTGCCGACGTCACCCGACGCACCGCCAGGAGCAGCCCGGTCCCCAGCAGCGCCGCAAGCGCCCCCAACGTCGCCCCTCCCCAGACACGCTGTCGCATCCAGCGGAGATCCCGTCGCAGCGCGTCGCCCCACACCGCATACAGCGTCCCCAGCATGCCTAACGGTTCCCCGATGAGGAGCACCCACCCACCCGCGTGCGGCAATTCATCGGCGCGTGATCCAAAGCAGGCCAGGCGCGTCCGGAGCATCCACTCCGGTGCCTCCGACCCGACGGGCCACAGCGCCAACGCCCACCACGCGATGGTGATCAGCACGATGGCCACGAGGGCGACCGCAGCCAGGCCACGGTCCCCCTCGTGTGTCCGATCGATGGTCAGCCGAGTCGCCACAGCTGGCTCAGCAGCTTCCAGTTGGTGAAGTAGTAGACCATGAAGGCCCCGAGGAACACAAAGACCAGCACCATGGTCCCGGGCGTCGGGCCGGGGAAGCCGCGCCCGCCGTGCAACCGCTCGTTGATCTCGTCGACGTTGGCGGCGTGCACCGGCGGATTGGTAATGCCGGGAGGAATGCCCGGGACATACGTCCCGGTCTTCCACTCACCCACGGGCTCGCCAAAGAAGACGGACTTGACCGCGATGGCGATAAACAACAACGCACCGGTGACTGCCATGATCCCACCGATCCCCATCACGGCGAGCACCAGGTCCACCGCCGGGTTGAACTGCACGTCGAACGGCGCCTGGGAGAACGAGATATCCCAGTGCCGACGTGGCACCCCAAAGCTGCCGGCGAACGTCATCCCCATGGAGAGCAGCAGCATCCCGAGCGAGAAGAGATAGGGCTGCCACCGCGCCGCACCCCAGAAGGCCACCTTTCGGCGGAACACGAGGGGCAGCAGGTAATACGTCGCGGCCATGAACGCCATCGCCGTGCCGCTCACCACCGTGGCGTGGAAGTGCCCGGGAATGCGCAACGTGTTGTGGGCGATGATGTTGATCTGCTCCGTGCCGATGGTGACCCCGGTGATGCCACCCACAAAGCCGAAGATGATCACCGAGAGCACCATCCCGCTGAAGCCGGGATCGCCCCACGGGGCCCGTCGCAGCCATCCGAACAACCCGTCGGTGTAGCCGCGCAGCCGCATCCCCAGTTCCATCCCGGCGGGCACCGTGAATCCGTGGATCATCGACGCGAGCACCGCCATGTACATGAAGTACGAGGTGTTCACGATCTTCCACGCCGGCCCAAAGCCCGGATCGACCAGGAGATGGTGCGCCGACGCCATCGAGATGAAGAGCACGTACAGGACGAAGGCCGAACGGCTCACCTTCTCGTTGAGCACCACGCCACCCACCGTGAGCCCGGCGAGCATGTACCACACAGCCACCATCGCCGCGACGTTGATCTGCTGCGAGGAGTGCCCAAGACCCCACCAGATCATGCGATAGATCTCGGGATCAACCTCGGGAATGATCCCCAGCGACCACAGGAACGTCGGGATGTAGATCAACGCACCGTGCAACAGGGTGATCACGGCAATGATCGCCGCGGTGATGGCGCCATACACCACCAGCGGTACCGATCCCTCGTACGTCTTCTCCCGCTTCGCGATCACCAGCGTCGCGAAGAAGAGTCCAACCACGGTGAGGGCGCCGACCGCAAACAGGATGACGCCCAGGTAGAACAGCGGGTCCGCCTTGAGTGGCGGATATGAGGTGAACAACACGTCCGCGCGCCCACTCCACTGCATCCACTCCACCAGCGCGGCCCCAGCGAACATCAGCCCGAAGCTCACCCACCCCAGCCGGGGGGCCGCCGGTCGACTGTTGAGCAACGCGGTGCAGCAGAACCACAACACCGCCATCTCGAAGTAGATGATGAAGAAGATCAACATGTTCATCCCGTGCACGCCGAGGATCCGGTAGTACCACTCGGCCGGGAGCAGGTGAACGGCCTGCCAGCGGGTGAGCACGAGGAGGAGTGCGGCGATCGCGCCGATCAGCAGGGACACGACCGCGACGACGGCGTTGGCCTTGACGAGCAGCTCGGCGCCGAGGTGGATGCGGCGCCCCGTCGCGGGACAGGTGCGGAAGGCACTGGGCATGGCAGCGGCGGTCACGGGACACCTCCCAGGCGTGCGGAGCGGTTGTCGGAGAGCGTGTTGCCCGCGTCATCGGTCACGATCACGCGGCCCACCATGGTGTGGTGCCCGATGCCGCAGAACTCGTTGCAGATGATGCGAAAGTCCCCGGTCGCGTTCGGCGTGACCTCCAGGGCATAGTCATATCCCGGGACGATCTGCAGGTTGACGTTCACCGGGTACAGGCTGAACCCGTGGTTGACATCGAGCGCCGAGAGGTGGAGTCGATACGTCTTGCCGTTGACCAGCTTGAGAATCGGGTACCACTGGTAGGTCATTGCCGTCAGATAGACCTCACTGCCCGGCGGCGGCGCCACGACGGGGACACCGCGGTCGGTGTCGACCTTGTATTGATTGGCAAACGCTTGCGTGCGTGCGAGGAACGCCTTCGGCTCAACGCGCGTCCGGACGCCAGAGGGGTTCTGGCCGCCCTTCCAGTGCCACAGTGGCATCATCGCAAAGAGCACCATGCACCACGCAAAGGCGATCGCGACCCACACCTTCTCCGCGCGATGCGCGGGTTTCCACCAGATACCCGGGACCGGATCGAGGCCGGTATGGACCTTGGTCAGCATGAGATCCTCACGGTAGGGTGCCTTGCGGCATCGACAGGATCTCCCAGAGGCCCCACCCCGTGTACACCACCAGCATCACGACCAGCCCGGCAGCGAGAAGCAGCCACACATTGTCGAAGAGGCGCTGCCCGAGGGGAGGCGTCTCCTCGGGAACAGGTGGGGGGCGATGTGATTCCGTCATGGGATCTCGGGGGTGGAGGGTGGGACAGGGATCAGGGAGCCGCGCGGGCGCGGCGCGCGGTCCGCCCACGTGGCGGACCGGAGGTTCGCAGCGACGCGGCGGGCGGCCGGTCGTGGACTGGAGCCGTCGATGGACGTTCCGCGATTTCCGCCATCAGGTCGGCGATCGTGGTGTGCCCAAAGAAGGTGAGCATCTGGGTGGAGATGGATTCCCACCGGCCATGCGCGGAGCACGGGCGGCGCGAGGTGCAGGTGGCGCGGCCCAGGAGGCATTGGCGATTCGCGAGGTCGTCGAACGGCGCAGCGACTCGGGCCAGCGTCAACGCGTCGGGCGGCTCGGCCAGCTGGAATCCCCCGCGCGGCCCCCGTCCCGACTTGAGCACCCCGGCACGCACGAGCTGGTGCAAGGTCTTGGAGAGGTAGTTGCGGGGGACGTCGAGCGCCGCGGCGATGTCATCCACACGCAACGGCTCATCGGCGGCGTGTTCGGCCACGTGAATCACGGCACGAATGGCATACTGCGTGGTTCCAGACAGGAACATGCGGGGGGTGTCGGGAGACGGGGACCCGGCGAATTGCATTTATCATGTGGATATGATAAACTCGCCGCAAGAGCGCATTCTCTGACCCGACCCGTGCCCCTTTTCGAGCGCCTCGCCCTGCGTGTCGTCCGTGCCCTGGACGCGGCGTGTCATCGGCTGTTCGGGTGGCGGTGGAATCCCCTGCACCAGAGCGGGGCGCTGGCCTGCCTTCTCCTTGTCGTCTTGATCGCGACGGGACTCTATCTCCTCCTGTTTTACCGCGTTGGCACGCCGTGGGAGTCGGTCCAGCGCCTGCAGGCACAATGGTGGTTGGGACGATGGATGCGTGGCGTTCACCGGCTCGCGTCGGACCTGCTGGTGGTCGCAGCCGTGGCGCACGCGGTGCGCATGTTTGCCCAGGCGCGTAGCTGGGGGCCACGGACCATGGCCTGGGTCTCTGGAGTCTTCCTCCTCCTCTTCACCTTCGTGAGCGGGTGGACCGGCTTTGTGCTCGTGTGGGATCGCTTCGGCGGAACGCTGGCGCTCGCTGGCGCACGGATGATGGACTCCCTGCCCATCCTCTCCGAGCCGCTGGTGCGCGTCTTCCAGGGCGAGCGCCCCGTGCCCGGCGCCTTCTTCTTCATCAACCTCTTCCTGCACATCGCCATCCCGCTGGGGATGGGCGCGGGGCTGTGGCTGCACGTCGCCAGGCTCGCCCGCCCGGTGCTCCTGCCGCCGCGCGGGTTGAGTGTCGCCGGTGTGATCGGAATGCTGGTCGTCGTCCTCGCGCTTCCCATGCCGCTGGATGCCAAGTTCGACCCCTTTGCGATCGCCGCCGCCGTGCCGTTGGACCTGTCGTACGCGTTCTGGCTGCCGGTTGCCGACCGTTTGCCTGCCGCCCTCGCGTGGACCGGGGCCGTGCTCACCTTCACGGCCGCGTTACTCGTTCCCATGCTCACGCGCCGCGCGCGCGCCGGCGCATGGGCCCCCAGCGTCGTCGACCCGGCGACCTGCACGGGGTGCGAGCAATGCCCGCAGGACTGCCCGTGGGATGCCATCACGATGGTCCCGCGCCCGGAACCGCGAGGCGCACACAGCGCGCTCGTTGCCCAGGTGGACCCGTCGCTGTGTGTCTCGTGCGGTCTGTGCGCCGCCTCCTGCGCGCCGATGGGTGTGGGACCGCTGCACCGCTCCGGCCGCGATCAGATCCCGCGCATCCGCGCCTTTGCCCGTGAGGCGCTCCAGGTGCCTGGTCAGGTGGTCGCTGTGACCTGCGAAAACGCGGCGCCGGGCCAGTTGACCGCGCTCGCGAGCCGCGGAGCCGTGGTGTATCCCGTTCCCTGCACCGGCAACATGCACAGCTCGGTCGTGGAGTTGGCCCTGCGTGGAGGAGCCGCCGGTGTGATCATCTTCTCATGCCCACCGCGGGACTGTCGTGGACGCGAGGGACCGACCTGGCTCGAGCAGCGCATCTATCGCGAGCGCGAAGCCGAGTTGCAGGCGCGGGTGGACAAACGACGCGTGGCGCTGGCCACCATGGCGATCGGCGACTTGCCGGGCACGTTGACGGCGTTCACGACGTTCCGGCAGCGCGTGGCTGGTCTGGTACCCCCCGGCCTGGATCCATCCTCCGAAATGGAGGTGGCGTGTGAACCTCCGGCGCCCCACGTGGGAGCCCCAACGTGAGTGGGCTGGCCCGGCGCCTCGTCGCGGGACTCGCGGGACTCGCGGGCCTGCTCGCACTGCGCGCCACCTCCCTCGTGCCCCATGGAGACGCCCCATCCCACGCCCTGCTCCGCCTGAGCTGGAGTGCCAGGCCGGAGCGCGTTGAAACGTGCCGGGAGTTGTCGGACGCGGAACTTGCCGCGCGACCACCCCACATGCGCTTGCGCACGGAATGCAGCGGACGGTTTGCGTCCTACCTGCTGACCGTGCGCCTCGGCGCCGAGACCGTATGGACGGACACCGTGCGGGGCGGCGGCCTGCGCAACGACCGCCCCATGCACCTGGTCCGCGACTTGTCGGTCACGCCCGGGCAGCATCCGTTGCAGGTCTCGCTCGCGCGCCTCGACAGCGCCGGTGTTGCGCGTGACACCTCAGCGAGCCCCACCGGCCCCCTGGGGGACCGTGGGCAACGGGAGGCGGATGAACGACGGCGACGCGCCGCCGAAGCGCTCCCGTCGCTCCTCGTGCTCGACCAGGCGACGACGTTCACGGCGGGCCGTGTGGTGATGGTGACGTACGCGAATGAGCAGCGACAATTCGTACTGAAGACCGGAGGCGTTCCATGACGGCGATCGCGGCTCCCCACGCGGGATCGATCGAGACGTCGACCCGTGACATCGACGAGGTGACGGAGGCCGATGGTGATCGCGCCGTCCTTCGCTGGCTGGTGGCGACGGCGATCTGTGTCGTCGTCGCACTCGTGATTGGTGGCGTCACGCGCCTGACGGAAAGCGGGTTGTCGATCACGGAATGGCGTCCGGTCTCCGGCGTGGTGCCACCGATGTCGGACGCCGATTGGGCGCGCGCCTTTCAGTCGTACCTGCAGATCCCCGAGGCGCAGGATGTGCATCGCGGCATCACGTTGGACGCGTTCAAGGCGTTGTATTGGTGGGAGTGGGTGCATCGCCTCCTGGCGCGTCTGGTCGGACTGGTGATCGCCGTCCCGTTCTTTGTGTTGCTGCTCCGCCGACGCATTCGCCCGGCGCTGCAGCTGCGGCTCGCCAACCTCCCCATCCTGGTCGCTGCACAGGGCGTGTTGGGGTGGTACATGGTCAAGAGCGGCTTGACCGAGCGCACCGACGTCAGCCCCTACCGGCTTGTCGCACACCTCGCCGTGGCCGTGGTGATCTACCTGATTGCCGCATGGACCGCGATCACGCTGCGTCGCCGTGTGGTCGCGATGGACCGGTTGGGTGTCACCGTGGCGGTGTTGGCCTTCGTCACCATCCTGTCCGGTGGGTTTGTCGCCGGGCTCGATGCCGGGAAGGTCTACAATGAATACCCCCTGATGGGCGCCGGCGTGGTGCCAACCGAGTACGGCGCGATGGGGGCGTGGTGGCGCGACGCGTTGGAGAATCCGGTGAGCGCGCAATTCAATCATCGCGTGATGGCGATCATGACCCTGCTCGTTGCACTCGGCGCCTGGCGGGTCCGCGACGGACGCGGGAGCGCGGAGGCACTACGTGCCTGGCGGTGGGTGGCCATCGCGGCCATGGCGCAGGTCGCGCTGGGCATCGGTACCTTGCTGCTCGCGGTCCCGATCCCACTGGCGGCGCTCCATCAAGTGGGCGCGCTTGGTGTGCTCACGGCAGGACTGTGGGCCGCAGGGGCCGCGAGTCCTCCCGCCTCCGGTGGCGGCATCCATCAGGACGGTCCGGGGCTGTCGTGATGGATGCCGTGTTGCCGGTGGTCGTTAGCGGTTCTGCGGCGGGTAGAGCGCGACAGTCAGGTCGCGGCCGCCGTTCAGCGCAGCGTGCTGCGCGTTGGCGTACAGGATGCGACGGAACTTGTCGTAGTAGATCCCCGTCGTCTCCGCCCCACAGTCCAGCAGGCGGGCGAACTCCACCACGGTTGTGGCTACCGGGCCACTGCCCCGCGCGATCCAGGTATCACTCGGCGAATCGTCCTCATTGATCAGCAGGTCGCCGTTGGGAAGGGCCGCCAGGTTGTCCGGATCGTCGAACCCGGTACCCGCGTCGGAACCCCACACCGGGTCAGCCACTTCGTTCGGCGCATTCACCCCGGGCTGCACGTAGTTGCTCACCGTGGCCTTCGTGCTGCCGTTGAGGACGATCTTGAGCACCAGCCCGTTGTTCTTCGGCAGGTTGGAGCTTTCGGTCACCGCGACGTAGAGCACGTCGTAGATCCCCTGGCGAACGATTTCCACGTCTTCGGGGCGATCCCAGCCCGTGGCGCCCACGGCCTGCGCCGCGGCATCCGAGTCGAACGTGACCTGGTCCAGGTTCAGCTTCACCCACACTGCCTCGCCCGTGCGCGCCGAGCTGTTGCGAACCTTGAGGGCGTACAGCGTGCCCTGCGAGAGGTCGCCCTTGCGGGTCGGCACGAACTTGAAGATCGCACCAGACTCGCCCGGCTTGCCGGCATTGGCGATGCCGCGCGACTCGCTGATGCCGTAGAGGTTCCCCTCGCTGTCGAAGCGCATCCCTTCGTGCGAACGAGCGCCGAGGGCGGGGCGAGCGACCACTTGGCCCGTCGCCGGGAAGTACTCATAGACCAACCCGCGCTCGATGTTCGGATACTGCGGATCGCGATGCGTCGCGGTGATCACCTCTTCGGCCATGAGGATGGTCTTCCATGGCGTCCACACCAGGCCATCGAACCCTTCCCAATCCTGACGCTCGGCGACCAGCGTGCTCGTGCCGGTGAGCAGGTCCACGCGGCTCAGCGCGGCGTAGTCATCGACCTCGTGCGTGCGATAGAGATAGCGCCCCGCACCTTCACCCGTCTCGTTGAGGGTGAGCATGTCGAAGTTCACTTCGGCGTTGGTGGTCGCGAAGTCGTCTTCGTACGTGAGGACCTTCTGCGTCCACCCGGCGGGCAACTGAAACGGCTGGTCCGTGGGGTCGTTGACGATCTGCCCGTTGTCGAGGCAGGCCGCGTCGCCGGTGAACGGGGCGATGCTCGGCGGGCCGCCGAAGGCACCGTTGGACGCGGCGAGGTCGAAACTCGTCGACGTGTCCGCGGTGACCAGTGAGGATTGTGGATCGGTGCAGGCGGCGAGAACGCCGACCGAGGTGAAGAGCGCGAGCGCGCCGAGCCTTCGCATGGAGCCTCCGGAGTTCGTGAGTCGTTGCGTGAGCCGCAAGACTCGCGAGCGGAGGTGTCGAACCGGTGACCCGATCCC
>JAEUJK010000041.1 GCA_016794735.1 Gemmatimonadota bacterium
GTACTCGCTCTGCCTCAACCAGTTCGCGATCGGGGGCAACCCCACGAGCGGGTTGCCGTTCAACGAGACGACCCGAGGCGGGACCTTCTTCCGCATGCCACCGACGGCGAACATCACGGGGCAGATGTCGTTCAACGTGACCCGCCTCTGGGCGGCGCAGTGGCAGACGTCGTACGACGTCGTCACGCACGACTTTGCGCAACACGTGGTCTCGCTGCAGCGCGAGATGCACGACTGGGACGCGACCTTCGGCTTCACCCGGTCCCCGAACGGCAACTTCGCGTTCACGTTCTACATCGCCCTGCGGGCGCAGCCGGACATCAAGCTCGACTACGATCGCGCGTCGTACCCGCGCGGCACGCGCGGCCGGGGCATCCTCCCGTAGGTACGGCCCTACCCGCCGTGCCCGGGGATGGCGACATTCCCCGGATGAGCGGGATCATCATCGACGGCCATTCCCTCGACGTCGCGGGCGTCGTTGCCGTGGCGCGTCGCCACGCGCAGGTGCACCTCCACCCGGACGCGCGCGAGCGCCTGCGACGGGTGCGCGAGCAGCTCGAGGCCCTGGTGGCGACCGGCGCGCCGGTCTACGGCGTCAACACGGGCTTCGGCAAGCTCTCCGACATCGCAATCCCGCCCGACCGCCTGTCGGAACTCCAGACCTCCCTGGTGCGCAGCCACGCCGCCGGCGTCGGTGCACCGCTGAGCGAGGCGGAGGCGCGCGCGGTCACCCTGCTGCGGGCCAACGTGCTCGCCAAGGGATACTCGGGAATCCGCGGTGAGGTCGTCGAGCTCCTGCTCGGCGTGCTCAATGCCGGGTTGTATCCGCACATCCCGGAGCAGGGCAGTGTGGGGGCCAGCGGCGACCTCGCTCCGCTCGCGCACCTGGCCCTCACCCTCATCGGCGAAGGCACCCTCTGCCGCGGTCGCGAGTCGCACCCTGCGCACGAGATGTTGTCGGCCGCCGGGCTCAGCCCCGTGTCGCTGGGCCCTAAGGAGGGGCTGGCGCTCATCAACGGCACACAGGCCCACACCGGGATTGCAGCGCTCGCGGTGGCCGATGCGCGCACGTTGTGGGCGACGGCGCACGTGGCCGGCGCCGCCACGCTGGACGCGTTGCTGGGCACTCCCGTCGCTTTCGAGGACCGCATCCACCGGGTGCGCGGGCAACCGGGGCAGGTGTTGTCCGCCGCGGTCTTCCGTGGCCTGACGCAGGACAGCGCGATCCGGGAATCCCACCTGGAGAATGACCCGCGCGTGCAGGACGCCTACTCGCTCCGCTGCATGCCGCAGGTCAACGGGCCGGTGATCGAGGCGATCGAGTTCGCCGAGGGAGTGATCGCGCGCGAGCTGAACGCCGCGACCGACAACCCGCTCGTCTTCGACGACGGCTCGATGGTGAGCGGCGGGAACTTCCACGGCCAGTCGGTCGGCATGGCGGCGGACTTCCTCGCCATCGTCATGACCAACCTCGGCGCCATGTCCGAGCGTCGCATCGACCGGCTCGTGAACCCCGACCTGAACCAGGGGCTCCCGGCGTTCCTCGCCAAGGACCCCGGCGTGAACTCGGGCTTCATGATGGCGCAGGTGACGGCGGCGGCCCTGGCCTCCGAGTGCAAGGTCCTGTCCCACCCGGCCTCGGTGGATTCCATCCCCACCGATGGCGGCAAGGAAGACTTTGTCCCGATGGCGATGGGCGCCGCGGTCAAGCTGCGCAAGATCATCCAGAACGTGCGGCACATCCTGTCCATCGAGTTGTTGTGCGCGGTGCAGGCGCTCGAGTTCCGCCGTCCGCTCACCTCCAGCGGCCCGGTGGAACGTGCCTTCGCGACGCTGCGTGGCGCCGTGCCGATGATGGATCGCGATCGCGTGCTGGCCCCCGACATTGCGGCCGTGGCCGAGCAGGTGGAACGCGGCGCATACGAACACATCGTGGCCGACCTGCGCGTTGGCCCGCTTTACTAGGGAGTGCAGATGACGGCCCTGGCACCTTCCGGCCCGCGCCTGGTGCGCGCGCCGCGCGGCACGACACTTCGCTGCAAGGGATGGCAGCAGGAAGCGGCGCTGCGCATGCTGATGAACAACCTCGATCCCGAGGTGGCCGAGCGACCCGATGACCTCGTCGTGTATGGCGGCACGGGGCGGGCAGCGCGGAGTTGGGCAGCGTTCGACGCGATCGTCAACGCGCTGGAACAACTGGAAGCCGACGAAACCCTGATCGTCCAGAGCGGCCAGCCGGCGGCGGTCTTCCGGACCCACACCTCCGCGCCCCGCGTCCTGATTGCGAACAGCAACCTCGTCGGCCGCTGGGCCACGTGGGACGTCTTTCGCGAACTCGAGCGGCAGGGCCTCACGATGTACGGCCAGATGACGGCCGGGTCGTGGATCTACATCGGGTCGCAGGGGATCGTGCAGGGCACGTACGAGACCTTCGGGGCCGTGGCGACACAGCACTTCGGTGGTTCACTCGCGGGACGCTTCGTGCTCACGGCCGGACTTGGCGGCATGGGCGGCGCGCAGCCCCTCGCCGCGACGATGTGCGGCGCCGCGATCCTCGGCATCGACGTCGACGAGTCGCGCATCGACAAGCGGCTCACCACGCGATACCTCGACCGCAAGACACACTCACTGGACGAGGCCCTGGCCTGGATCCGCGAAGCCACCTCGGCAGGCACGCCGCTCTCCGTCGGGCTCGTCGGCAACGCGGCCGACGTGATCCCCGAGCTGGTGCGTCGCGGGGTGGTGCCCGACGTCGTGACCGACCAGACGAGTGCGCACGACACGCTCAATGGCTATGTGCCGACGGGCCTCACCCTCGCCGAGGCGGCCGCGCTCCGCCAGGCCGACCCGAAGGAGTACACGCGTCGTGCCGTCGCCTCGATCGTGGTGCACGTGCGGGCGATGCTGGAGCTCCAGCGCCGGGGTGCGGTCACCTTCGACTACGGGAACAACATCCGGACCGTCGCCCTCGACGCCGGCGTGGCCGACGCCTTTGCCTTTCCCGGGTTTGTCCCGGCGTACGTCCGCCCGCTGTTCTGCGAGGGGAAGGGGCCGTTCCGCTGGGTGGCGCTGAGTGGCGATCCGCGCGATATCGCCCGCACCGACGACCTGGTGCTCGAGATGTTCCCCGACGATGCGCACCTGCGCCGCTGGATCACCATGGCGCGCGAGCAGATCGCTTTCCAGGGACTCCCGGCGCGGATCTGCTGGCTCGGGCAGGGGCAGCGCGCGCGGTTTGGCGTGGCAATGAACGACCTCGTGGCGTCGGGCGAGCTGTCCGCGCCCATCGCCATTGGCCGCGACCACCTGGACACCGGGAGTGTCGCGTCGCCGTTCCGTGAGACCGAGGCCATGAAGGACGGCAGCGACGCGATCGCCGACTGGGCGATCCTGAATGCCATGGTGAATGTCGCCAGCGGGGCCTCGTGGGTATCCTTCCACCATGGGGGCGGGGTGGGGATCGGCAATTCGCTGCATGCCGGGCAGGTCATCGTCGCCGATGGGACGCCCGAGATGCGGGTGCGCCTCGAGCGCGTGTTGACCAACGATCCGGGGATGGGCGTGGCGCGTCACGCCGACGCCGGATACGAGCTGGCGCGCGCCACCGCACGTCGCGAGGGGATCCGGTTGCCAATGATTGGCTGAGGCCGGGCCAGCGCCAGAACAGGCCGGGGGCATCCGCACCCGGTTCCACCCGCGACGAGGCGTGCCCCTCCGTGATCTCCTCCCATTTCAAGCCGTACCACATCCCGCTCTTCCTGGCGAAGTACGCCTGGCTCAGCATGCGACGCATGCCGATGCTCGTGCACTTCGAGGTCACCATGCGCTGCAACGCACGGTGCGGGTTCTGTGATTACTGGCAGACGCCCGCCAGCGAGAAGGCCAACGAGCTGACGAGCTTCGCCGACGCGGCACGCCACTTCTCCCCGATGATGATCACCTTCACGGGGGGAGAGCCGTTGCTCCGGCGAGACCTGGAGGAGCTCGTGCGTGCCGTGCGTGAGGCCTCGCGCCTCACCTACATCACCCTCATCACCCACGGCGGGATGCTCTCGCTCGAGCGTGCGCGCGCGTTGTGGGACGCCGGGATCGACCAGTTCAACATCTCGCTCGACTACCTCGACGGCCGCCATGACGTGGCCCGCGGGATCCCCGGGCTCACGCAGAAGATCCTGTCAACAGTGCAGGCGATGCGCGCGGACGGCATCGATGGCATCCGGTTCAACACGGTGATCAAGAACGACAACGTGGACCAGCTGCTGCCGATCGTGGAACGGGCGGCGGCCCTCGGGATCGGCGTGAACTTCTCGCTCTACACCGACTTCAAGAACGGGAACAAGGACCACCT
>JAEUJK010000146.1 GCA_016794735.1 Gemmatimonadota bacterium
GCCTGGGTCTGCTCGTGCTGCGCGGCGAGCGTCGCCAGGATGTCGCCATCGGGGACGTGGGAGACATACGTGCTGTAGTACGGCGCGTGCTCCCCGGTGGCGGGGCGCTGCGTGTAGTCGGGTCGAGAGCTCATGCGGTCAACGTAATCAGTCGCGCTTCGGACGTCGCGAGAGCGAGCGGAAGTACTCGTTCACCATGTCGCGATACGCCGCCGGCACGTCGTCACTGCCGCCGAGCACGGGCCCGTTCTTGTCCACGGCCCCAAGCTGGCGACGCAAGCCGAACTCGAACTCCTTGATCCCCTCGATCACCGCGCCCTGCAGTCGCTCGAGTTCTTCCGGATCGTTGAACGTGCGAGCGGCCTCCATCTCGCGCAGGCGCGCGATCAGGCGATCGAGGTCCGCGGCGGAGACGCCGGTCCCCGCGAGGTTCCGGCGCAGGGCCTCAGCCGTTTCGCGCTGTGCGCGCAGCTCTCGCGTGAACTGGCGGACGTCTTCTGCGCTGAACCGCCCTGGCCCACCCTGGCCGTTGCCACCAGCCTGGCCGCCCGGCATGCGCTGCCCGCCCGGCTCGCCGCCAGCGTCCTCACGCAGCCCACGCCGTTCGCCGTCACCACCCTGCTGTCCCTGCCCACCCTGTCCGCCGCCACCGCCCTGACCCTGGCCGCGCTGGCCCTGTGCCTGCCCCTGGCCTTGCCCTTGTCCCTGGCCCTGACCTTGGCCTTGACCCTGACCTTGGCCCTGACCTTGGCCCTGTTGGCCCTGGCCCTGTTGCCCCTGCCCTTGCTGGCCCTGGCCCTGGCCTTGGCCGCGCTGACCCTGCTGTCCCTGGCCCTGCAGTCCCTGGCCTTGCTGGCCGGCCTGCGACTGCGAGCCGCGTTGCCCCTGCTGGCCGGCCTGACCCTGTTGGCCTTGCTGACCCGCCTGACCCTGCTGGCCGGACTGCCCGTCACCACCCTGGGCGCGCTGCTGCTGCCTCTCACGCATGCGCTCCTCGAGCGAGGAGAGCCCGCGCACGAGGTCGCGTGCCTGCGCCAACGTCCGCGACACCCGTTGTGCGCTATCGCTGCCCGCGACTGCGGCACCGGCGATTCGCGACGTGCGGTTCACGAGGGAGTCGAGGTCCGTCTGGATCTGCCGCTCCACGTTGTTGGCGAACTCGCGCGACGCGGCGGTCATCGTCTGGCGCGAGTAGTTGATGCGATCCTCGACGCGCGTGCGGCGCATGCCGTCCGCGGCCTCGCGCATGGCGCGCGCGGTGCCTTGCTGCTGCGCGCGGTTGTCGCGAGCCATCCGTTCCAGGTCACGCTCCAGCGCGGCCGCCTCGTTGGCCATCTGCGCCTTTCGCTCATCCAGGCGACGCGCCCGCTCCTGGCCGGCCGCCCCAGCCGCCATCGACTCGACTTCCTTGGCCACCTCGCGCTGTTGCGCAGCTAAACGCTCGGCGCGCTGCGCGGCCTCGGCCGCGCCGCTGGTCGCGGTGTTGCGTTGCGCTTCCTCGAGCAGGCGCCGGGCCTGCTCCAGCTGTTCGGCGGCCGCCCCACCGGCGCCCGACCCGGCGGATCCGTTGGACGCCGCGGAACGACGCATCTGGTTGGCCGCGTCCTGCAGGCGACGGGCGGTCTCCTGCATTTCCGGGTTCTGCTGCTCACGGGACAGGCGCTCAAGCTGGCGCGCGAGTTGTTCCGTCTCCTCCGCCAACTGCCGCTGGGATCCCCCCCCACCGCCGGCGCCACCCTGCATCTGCTGCGCCCGCTGGCGGAGCTTCTCGTTTTCCTGTTGTTGACGCGCGGCCAGCCGCTTGAGGCGCTCGAGGGTCTCGTCGACCTGTTGCTCCGACTGTTGCTGCTCGCTGCGCTGCACCCCCTCGTACTGGTTGCGCATCTTGTCGGTCTCGAGCTCCAGCATGTCGGCGAGGTCCGAGGCATTCGCGTTGCCTCCGCCACCGCCGCCCCCCTGCTGGCCCTGCTGCATGCTCACCTGCACGTCGCGGAACACTGCCTCGGCACGCTCGGCCTGCTGCAACGCCCGCTGCTCGGGCCCCAGCGCGGAGCCGAGCTCCGGCTTCGCGAGTTCCTGCTCCGCGGCCTGCATTTCCTGCTGCGCCTGCTTCATGTACTCCAGGATCTTGCGGAATCCCGAATCCGCCTGCTGCACGCCGGGACGCTGCAACCGGGCGACCATCTGCTCCACCTGTTCCCGCAGCTTGCCCTGCGACAGGTGAATGGTGGCGACATCCTCGCGCAGCGTGCGCGCGTTGGTGCGGGCGCTGTCACGCTGTGCCTTGTATGTGGCCGAGATGATTTCCCGCTGTTGTTCGACGATCGCGCCCGGGTTGTTCTCGCCACCACCCCCGCCACCGCCGCCACCACCACCCTGGTTCTGGCGGAAGGTCCGGTCGAAGGGCCGCACCGTGAGGAAGTAGATGTCGCTCGCCGCCTGTTGCCCGGCCGCACTGTTGTCCCAGGCCCTGGCGTAGTATGCCACCACGTCGCCGGGCTGCAGCCCCATCTCCTCCAGGAAGATCGTGTGCGCCGCGCTCATCTCGCGCGTACGCCGTCCCGCGCCCTCGGTGAGCGGAATGACCTTCTCCGCGCCGCCGTTCACGCGATAGACCAGCTCCATGCGACCGACGCCGTAGTCGTCCGTGGCTTCGGCCTCGATCAACACCTCGTCCACCGAGCTGGGACGCATGTCGCGCCCCGGCTTGCGGATCGTGACCGACGGCGCCGCGTCATCCAGCGCGTCGATGACATACTCGATCGGCCCGGGGAGCTTGGTGCCATCCTCGGCCTCCAGCTCGATCCGGTAGAACCCGTCCTTCCGGATCACCATGGCGGTGGAGAGTTCGGTGCCGTTGGTGACCGTGAGCGGGATGCGTGACCCGTTGTCAAACACGATGCTGCCGGCCCGCACGGGGCGCGACACGCGCACCTGCACGGTGGCACGCGTCCCGGTGAGCGCGGCAATGTCGCCGCCATTCGTCACGCGCTCCGGGGCCATCCCCGTGTAGCCCGGAAAGCGCAACTCAACGGCCACGCTGTCGATGGCGGGAAGGTCGCGCACCGTGAGGTGCCCGACGGGCGACCGCACGTTGCTCGCCTCGACGAAGTACTCGGCGTCCTCGGCGACGTCGAAGAGGCGCGCCGTCATCCCGCCGCTGTCGGCCGACGGGCCCATCGGGATGCGCTGCCACTCGCCGTCCTTGCCGCGACGCACCACGACCTCGACCAGTTCGCTGCTGAACCCATGAAGTCGCGCGTCGACCTGCACGTCGCTCCCGAGGGCGATGGTGGCGTCACCGGGTTCGATGGCGATCGCGTACACCGGGGCCGCGGCCGGGTCGCTCCACGGCGTCAGCATGAGCCGCGTGCCCTGCCGGACGTATGAGGGCCCGTACGCGACGAACGCGGCCACCGCCGCCAACAACAACACCGCGATTGCCGACGCCTTCACCGTGGCCGGGCGTTCCAGCACCGGGATCTCGGCCGATTGCTCCATGCGACGCACGGCGTCGGTGAGCAGCCCGCGTTCCAGCAACGGGGAACGCGCCTCGGCCTGCGCCGGCAGGCGCTGCACTTCCACCGCCGACAATACCGCGCCGTCCAGGGACGGCACCTTCTCTTCCAGGTAGAGCGCCAGGCGGTCGTCGGTGATCCGGCGCAGCAGGGGGTACAGGATCCAGCGCACCCCGACCACGGCGGCGACGAGGCCGAGGATGATGCGACCGAGGACGACACTCTCCGCGCTGAACCGCAGGCGTTCCATGACGGCGGCGGCACCCCAGACGGTGACGCCTAACGCGGCCACGACGATGACGGCGCCGGCCGCGAGGTGCCGCAGGCGCCAGCGACGTCGTGCGTGGCTGAGGGATGCGGCGAGGGACGCCGACGGATTCGTGCGTTCCACCATGCTGCGCATGGACACCCTCCTAGACGGGTTCCAACCGGTTGACGCTCGCCCGCCGCGCCAGGACACCTTCCACCGCGAGGATGATCGCGGCGACCGCCAACACGTACCACCACAAGGATTGTCGCTGCTCGCGCTCGCTGAGGGCAAGCGCCGGGTCGGTCGAGTCGGCCGCAGGCGCCGCAGTCGGCGTCAATGCCGTGACGAGCCGAAGCGGGTCGAACGTGGCAAAATCCAGCTCGGCCGGCGCGACGTTGGCCGCGACGAGGATCGGCTCCGCCCCGGGACTCCCGGACGGGCGCAC
>JAEUJK010000210.1 GCA_016794735.1 Gemmatimonadota bacterium
GAGAGTTCGCGCACCGCGGCAATGTCCGAGTACTCCCCGTCCACGGCCTGCGCGGCACCGAGCGCACGCAGGGGCGGATCCTGCGCCACGAGTGGCGTTGGCTGAACGCCCATCAGGACAACACACGCCGCCGCCAACACACGCATGGGACCACCGAGGTCGAGACCCCTGCGAGAGTAGCGTCGGGTCCGAACGCTGTCAACTAGAAAACTAGTTGACGCCTCGGATCAGATCGCCTTGAAGTAGTCGAACGGCTCGCGACACTCGCGGCAGGTATACAGCGCCTTGCACGCGGTCGAGCCGAATTCGCTTTGCCGCTGGGTGTCGTGCGAACCGCAGCGTGGGCAGACGACGGCCGCGTTGCGCCGCAGCGTCACGAGCCCGGCGTCGGCCACGCGCTGCGGCGGGGCGATGCCGTAGGCGCGGAGCTTCTCGCGGGCTTCATCGGTCATCCAGTCGGTGGTCCACGCGTCGCGAAAGACGGTGCGCACGCTGGCATCCGCGACGCCGTGACTCGCCAGGCATTCCAGGATCTCCTGCTCCATCACCTTCATGGCCGGGCAACCCGTGTAGGTCGGCGTGATCTCGACGGTCACCGCCTCGCCCGACACCAGGACATCGCGCACGACGCCCAGCTCCACCACCGACACGACGGGGACCTCCGGGTCTTTCACGGCGTGCAGCCACTGCCGGATTTCGGACGGGGTCCAGGACATCGTCAGGCGCCGATGCGGCTTACCACTGCGCCCCCGGGTGGGATCGCGGGAGGATCTGCATCTCGGCCAGCATGTGGCCCAGGTGCTCGGAGTGACGGCCGAGCCGCCCGCCCCGCACGACGCGCTGGTCGTTAGGCACCGCCAGGGTCGCGCGGGCCAGTGTCTCACGCACGGTGATCTCCCACGGTGCCTTGAGCGACGCGAGGTCGACCCCGATGCCCTGCTCCATCATCGTCGCGTCGACCGCGTCGGCGACGAACAGCTCCGTCGTGTACGACCAGAGTTCGTCGAGTGCGCCCTGCATGCGTCGATGGCTCTCCTCGGTGCCGTCGCCGAGGCGCACCACCCACTCGCCGGAGTGGCGCACATGGTAGCGTGCCTCCTTGAGCGCCTTGGCCGCAATCCCCGCGAGCACCTCGTGCCGCGACTTCACCAGCCGGTCGAGGAACAACACGTCGAACGCATCGAAGAGGTACTGCCGCACGATGGTAAAGCCGAAGTCCCCGCGCGGCAGTTCCACCAGCTGCACGTTCCGGAATTCGTTCTCGTCGCGATGGTACGCGAGCGCATCCTCGTCGCGCCCTTGTCCCTCGACCTCACCCGCGAGCTTGAGCAGCGCGGCCGCCTGCCCGACAAAGTCGAGCGCGAAGTTGCTGAGGGCGATGTCTTCCTCGAGGATCGGGGCATGCCCGGCCCACTGCGACAGGCGGTGGCCCAGGACGAGCCGGTCGTCGCCGAGGCGGCACAGGTACTCGAACAGCGGATTGCCGGCGATGCCCGCCGTGGGGCCGGCCGCAGCGACCCCTGCCGCCCGTGATGCTCCGCTCTTCGACTCCGTCATCGCTCGCGCATCTCCAGTCTGTGTCTCGTGCCCCGCACCCACACCCCGTCGCGTCCGCCCTAGAAGATCTTCACGCCCCGCGGGCTCTTGTAGAACTGCGGATGGCGGTACGCCTTGTCCGACCCCGGATCGAACAGCGGCCCGGCATCACCGGGCGACGACGCGGTGATCGACGCCGTCGGGACGACCCAAAGGCTCACGACCTTTCCGCGGCGCGCATAAACGTCGCGCGCGTTCTGCATCGCGTGTTCGGCGTCCACGGCGTGCACGCTCCCGGCGTGTTCATGGGGAGCCGCATCCCCTTCCTGCGTAAACACTTCCCAGAGCGGCCACTGCGTTTCGGAGGACATCGGGATTCAGCGTATCGGGGGAATGCTCAGGCGGCGTGCTCGCGGGAGCGCGCCGCCTGCTTGGCGGCATGTGCCTCGGCGGCTTCTCGCACCCAGGCGCCATCGTCGTGCGCCTTGCGGCGCGCCGCCATGCGTTCGCGGTTGCACGGCCCATTGCCGCTGATCACCGCCTGGAACTCCGCCCAGTCGATCGCACCGAACTCCCAGTTCTCCGTCTCGGCGTTGTAGCGCAGGTCGGGATCCGGCACCGTCAGGCCGATGGCCTGGGCCTGCGGGATCGTCAGGTTCACGAACCGCTGGCGCAGCGCATCGTTGGTCTCGCGCTTCACGCGCCAGCGCAGGAGTTCCGCCGAGTTGGGCGAGGTGCCATCCGACGGGCCGAACATCATGAGGGACGGCCACCACCAGCGGTTCACCGCGTCCTGCACCATCGCGCGCTGGGCCGGCGTTCCCTTCGCCATCACCGTGCAGATCTCGTAGCCCTGCCGCTTGTGGAAGTTCTCTTCCTTGCAGATCCGGATCATCGCGCGGGCGTACGGGCCATACGATGTCTTGGCGAGCATCGTCTGGTTCACGATCGCGGCGCCGTCCACCAGCCACCCGATCACCCCGATGTCCGCCCAGGTGAGCGTGGGGTAGTTGAAGATGCTCGAGTACTTGGCCTTGCCCGTGAGCAGCTGCTCGACGAGTTCCTCGCGATCGATCCCGAGGGTCTCCGTGCCGCAGTAGATGTAGAGCCCGTGCCCGCCCTCGTCCTGCACCTTGGCGAGCAGGACCATCTTCCGGCGCAGGCTGGGCGCGCGGGTGATCCAGTTGCCTTCGGGGAGCATTCCCACGATTTCGGAGTGCGCATGCTGGCTCATCATGCGGATGAGCTGCTTGCGGTACTTCTCCGGCATCCAGTCTTTCGGCTCGATCGTTTCGCCGCGTTCGAGGCGCGCCTCGAATTCTGCCAGCTTGATCGGGTCGTCGGCGGTGCTGACCGTCATCCTTCAGGCTCCAGCAGGAGAGTGAGACCAGGGTCCAACCCAAGACACCACAACGGGTTCCGCAATCTAACAGGGGGTCCCCCGGCGGCAGCAACGTGGAACCCCGGACAAACCTGTCGGGCGAAGCCACCCTGACCGCCATGACCGATCCCGCCGACCGCGGCGGGCACGCAGATTACCGCCGTATTCCACCCCCGCCCCAACCCCCTCTCCATGACGATCGACGCCGGCCAGGTGACCCTCGAGGTTCAGCAGGGCATTGGCACCGTGACCTTCAGCCACCCCCGCGGCAATTCGCTCCCGGGTGCCCTCCTCCGTTCCCTCGCCGCGACCATCGAAGAGGCCGGCCAGCGTGACGACGTGCGTGTCGTGCGGCTGCAGTCCTCCGGCACCGGACCATTCTGCGCCGGCGCGTCCTTCGACGAGCTGGTGGCCATCGAGAACGCGGACCAGGGGCTGGCCTTCTTCTCGGGCTTCATGCACGTCATCCTCGCGATGAAGCGCTGTCCCAAGTTCATCGTCACGCGTGTGCACGGCAAAGCGGCCGGCGGCGCGGTGGGGCTCATCGCCGCGTCGGACTACTGCATCGCACACGTCTCTGGTGCGGTGCGCCTGAGCGAGCTTGCCATCGGGATCGGGCCCTTTGTCGTGGGGCCGCCGATCCAGCACAAGATCGGGCTCGCGCACTACACCGCGATGTCCGTGGACTTCGACTGGCGCGACGCCGCATGGGCCCACCGCGTTGGCCTCTATGCGTCCGTCGCAGAATCGATCGGTGAACTCGACACCGTCGTCGACGGGCTCTGCCGCAAGCTCGCCGCGTCGCATCCCGCCGCGATGGCGAAACTCAAGCAGGTATTCTGGGAAGGCACCGACCACTGGGACTCCCTGCTCGTGGAACGCGCCGGGATGAGTGGGTCGCTCGTGCTCTCCGACTTCACGCGCAAGGCCATCGCGGCATTCGGGAAGTAGATCACCCCGTGAGCGACGTTCGCGCCGGAGCCGCGCGGACGTCGCACGCCTCACCCGGCGTCAGGTCGCGATCGCGGCCGATTCCGCTTCGTTTCCAGCGCCTCGCACGTTGAATCCGCGAGTTCGCGTTCGCAGCAGGAGCAGGGCGAAGACAAGGGTCAGCGCGTTGGCCATCCACATCGCGACGATGGGGGAAACCACCGCCCGATCCGCGAGTGTTTCGCCCGCCACCAGCGCGGCGTAGTGCGCCGCGAACACCAGGACACTGGAACCCGCCACCAACCACGCGCCACCGCGTGGGAAGCGCAGGGTGATCGTCAGGCCAGCCAGCGCGAGCACGATGCACGCGGCGGAGATGGCGAACTTCTTCTGCACCTCGACCTCGTAGGCAGTCGCACGTGTGGCACCGCCTGCCCCCTCCGTCCTGCGCGCCTGCCGCGCCGCGGCGCGCAGCTCGCCGACCGTCATTGTCCGGTCACTCGCTCGCGCCGGGCTCCCCGACAGCACGACCGCGAGTCGCGTGTTGGCACGCGGGAGGAGTTGGGTGTTCGACACGAACATCAGTCCAGCGATGGTGGTCGCCCCGATGAGGACGGGCACGAGGAGTTGGCGCAGGGCCGCCGCATCGCGTCGGGCAGCGCCGAGCATCCCTTCGCGTCCGAGGCGGGAGAAGACCCACGCGACCGCAAGGAAGACCGCCATCGGAACAGTCATCGCCATGGTGAACGGGAGCCCGAGGGCGATGGCCTCCACAATGGCCGCAGAGGTCTCACCCCGTGCGCCCAGCTGCGCGGCCACACGGACGCCAAAGAGCGCCAGCATGAACCCGGTCACCGCGACCAGTGCGACGACGAACGGCACGAGATGGCGACGCGCGAGCTGTCGAGGCGTGATGGGCAACATCGGCGAACCTCCAACGTGGGCGCCCACCACAGGCGCGAAGACAGATGTCCAGCGTCGCGCGGCCGACGCCGCCCCCGCACCCACGTACTGGATGGACAAGCGGGCAACAGCCGCGAACGCGCCGAGGGCAAAGCGGCGGCGCGGCCCCGCATCGGGGATGCTCTCGAGCTCGGCCACCATCCCGCGCACGAGGTCCGCGTG
The DNA here is from genome assembly GCA_016794735.1 of Gemmatimonadota bacterium. Classification (GTDB taxonomy): domain Bacteria; phylum Gemmatimonadota; class Gemmatimonadetes; order Gemmatimonadales; family Gemmatimonadaceae; genus RBC101. The sequence goes on from JAEUJK010000210.1 coordinate 4,973, forward strand.
ACGCGGCGCGGTGAATCGTGCGAGGGGGGCTATCAGCCGCGCGGCGCGTGATGTGTGCGGGGAGGACACGGTCATGCCTCGCTCGGCGTGAGGAGCCACTCCGCCCGCGCCCGTGCGATGGCCTCGCGGGCCTCCGCCCGTCCAGTCGCCGTCAGGCGGTAGAGCTGTCGCGGGGGCTTTCCGGGAAACTCGGATTCTTCCCACCGCGACTCGAGCCACCCGTCGTCGGTGAGGCGCGCAAGAAGCGGGTAAAGGGTGCCTGACGAAATCTCGGCCACCTTCATGAGGTCATAGCCATGGCGCCAGCTGCGCGGCTGCTCGAGCAGGGCGAGGAGGGTGCGCGTGGCCGTGCGGGTGAGACGCTGCATGGTTCTTATTCTACATATGGCGCTTAGCAAGCACAAGGCCTGTGCGCCCACGACAAGCCGGCGTGCCTTGGCCGACCTATGTCGTGAAATATCACGGCCCCGTGACCTGCCACGGTGGCGCGCGACCTGCACCGACGGCACGGTCTCCATTCCTTGCCTTCATGTCGGAATCACCTCGCTCGATCGTGGTCATTGGTGGCGGCTTCAGCGGCGCCATGGTCACCGCCCATTTGCTGCGCCGCTCGCACGACCCCGCCCTGCGCGTCACCCTCGTCAACAAGTCGGGGCCCCTGGCGCGCGGCGTGGCCTACGGGACTCGACACTCGGACCACGTGCTCAACGTCCCGGCCGGTCGCATGAGTGCCTTCCCCGGCGAGGAGGATCACTTCCTGCGCTTTGCCCAGGCGCGCATCCCGTCCACAACCGGCGGGGCATTCGTGCCGCGCACCCTCTACGGCGACTACCTCGGGAGCATTGTTGAGGAGGCCGCGCAACAGGTGCCTGGTCGCTTTGAGGCTGTCTCGGATGAAGCCCGCGAGGTGCGCTGGAATGCCGACACGTCTCGCGCGCGCGTGACCCTCGCCAGCGGACGCGTCCTCGAGGCCGAACACGTGGTCCTGGCACTCGGCAACTACACCCCGTCCAATCCTTCACTCCCTGACCCCTCGGCCTTCGCGAGCGCGCGCTACGTGCGCGACCCGTGGGCACCCGGTGCGCTCGCCAATGTGCGTCCGGACGAGCCCGTGCTGCTGATCGGGACGGGGCTGACCATGCTGGATGTGGCGTTGCAGGTTGCAAGTGTCGCACGCAGCGCGCCGCTTGTGGCGATTTCGCGCCGTGGGCTCACGCCGTTGCCGCACCGCGACCACGGCGCCCCTCCATCGTACGGCCACTTGCCGCCGGACCTGGTCGCGGGAGAGCCATCGGCCGTCGATTACCTGCGCGCGGTACGCCGGCATACGCGCCAGCTCGCGCGCGCGGGCATCGACTGGCGCGAGGTCGTCGCCTCCCTGCGCCCCGTCACCTCGCGGCTCTGGCAGGCGCTGTCGACGCGTGAACGTGCGCGTTTCCTGCGACACCTGCGCCCGTACTGGGACGTGCACCGGCATCGCGTCGCGCCCGAACTCTGGCAGCGTTTCCACGCACTCCGCGAGACGGGGCAGCTCGACGTGCACGCCGCGCGCCTCCTCGGGCTTGCCGAGGTGTCCGGTGGTATCGACGCCACCTTCCGGCTCCGCGGTCGCAAGGAACAGGCGACGTTCCGGGCGGGCTGGGTGATCAACTGCACCGGCCCCGAGGGAGACGTGCGCGCGTTGAAGGACCCGCTCCTCTCCTCGCTGATGGCCGACGGCTATGTGCGAGCCGATGCCCTCGGGCTGGGGCTCGACGTCGACGACTCCCTGTCGCTCCTCACGCGAGACGGGACGCCATCACCGTGGCTTTCCCTGGTTGGACCACTCCTCAAGGGCACGTGGTGGGAAGCGACGGCCGTCCCCGAGCTGCGGGTGCACGCCAGCCGGCTGGCCGCACGGCTGGCCGGCTCGGCGTAGTTCGCTTCTCCCCTACTGCGC
>JAEUJK010000218.1 GCA_016794735.1 Gemmatimonadota bacterium
GCGAAGGCGCACCGCATGGGGATCCGCATCGCGACCGGCGCCGACACCGATTACGGCACGGCGAGCGTGAATCGCATCTACGCGGAAGTGGCGCTCTTCGTCGACGCGGGCATGACGCCGCTCGAAGCCTTGCGCACCGCAACCACCAGTGCCGCGGAGCTGCTGCGCATCGGCGATCGCGTCGGCCAACTGAAGGAAGGGTACGAGGCCGACCTGATCCTCGTGGAAGGCAACCCGCTGGCCGACATCAAGGCCCTCTCGGATGCCCTGGTGGTGATCAGCAACGGCCGTGTAGGCCTGAACCGGACGCCATTCGGGAAGTGAGGCGCTTCAGGCGGAGAGTGCGGGGCGGCGCTGAACGGGCGTGGGACGGCGATACTCCAAACCGATGAAGCACGGGCAGCACGGGCAGCACGCGTGCTTCCCGTGCCTGCCCTTCCCTCCCGTGCTTCGCCTTGGCAGTTGCCCTACGCCCCCAGAAGTCCCCGCCCCACCTCGATCTCCTCGTCGTTCACCAGGTGGCCCATGCCGGGATACAACCGCATGTCCACGGTGGCGCCCATGCGCATGAGGACGTCCGCCGTTTCGCGCACACGTTCCGCGGGCACATGCGAGTCGACGTCGCTGCAGCCGAGGAACACCGGCGTGCCGTCGAGCGCTCCCGCGTAGTTGCGCGGCGTGCCTGGCGGACCGATCAACCCGCCGCTGTACCCGAGCACGGCCGCATAACGACGCGGGTGGCGCGCCACGAACTCCAGCGTGAGGCATGCCCCCTGTGAGAATCCCATCAGCGCGATGCGGTCACTGGGAAATCCCTCGGCGAGGGCGGCGTTCACCAGGGACTCGATCAGCGCAATCCCCGAGGTGATGCCGGGCTCGTTCTGCTCCATGGGTGCCAGGAAGCTGAACGGATACCAGGTGTTTCCCGTCGCCTGCGGCGCGACCACAGACCAACGATCGAGTGCGCGCAGGGGAACGGCCATCGACGCGATGCCGTCGGCGGTGGCACCACGCCCGTGGACCATGATCAGCCGGCCGTGCGCAGCGCTTGGCGGAGGCCCCGCGCGAACGAGCGGGGCCGATCCGTGCGGCGGGATGCTCATACGCCGAGCGGGGTGAGTGCACCCGCGATGGCCTCGCGCTGTGGATCGAGCCACGCCGGGAGGCGAAGCTCCTGCCCCAGGCGCCCCGGCGGCTCATCGACCGCAAAGCCCGGTCCGTCCGTGGCCACTTCCAGCAGCAACCCATCGGGATCGCGGAAGTAGATGGACGTGAAGTACGTCCGGTCCATCACCGGCGAGACGCGAATGCCCAGCTCCATGAGGTGCTCGCGGAACGCCAACTGCTCCTCACTCGATCGCGCGCGAAAGGCGATGTGGTGCGTCTGCCCAACGCCGGGACGCGTCGGGCGCCCGCGCGGCGGCCACCCGAAGAAGGTGAGCGCACTGTGCGGCGCGACCGTCTGCCCGTCGTACGACGCCCAGAACCAGTGCTTGATGTCCGGGTGGTCCTGGTTGAAGCTCTTCTTCACGAGGCGCAGGCCTAACGCGGCACCGTAGAACTCGTCGAGGCGCTCGAGGTCCGTGGTGATGGCGCTGATGTGGTGGATGCCCTCGAGGGCCATGTCCTCCGTGATCACCGGGACCGGCTCCGGCCAGGTCAACTCATCGATCGCGGCCTCGTCACGATCCCCGATGACCTGGGCCTCGGGTGGCGGGGGCAGCTCCAGGAGCCCGAGCGCATCCGCCGGCTCGTCCACGGTGTATCCCGGCCCGCGCGTCGCGATCTCGAGGATCTGGCCGTCCGGGTCCTTGAAATAGATGCTGCGAAACCAGCCGCGATTGTACGGTCCACTCACGGGCGTGCCCGCATCCTCCAGGCGCCGCTTCCACTTGAGCTGGGCCTCCGGCGTCGAGACGCCTAACGCGAGATGGTGGACGCCACCCACGCCAGGCTGCCCCGGCGGCAGCGATCCCCATTCAAAGAAGGTGAGGATGGTGCCGGGTGCACCGGTCGCATCGCCGAAGTACAGGTGATAGGACGACGGATCGTCGAAGTTCACCGTGCGCTTGACGAGCCCGATGCCCAGCACCTGCCGGTAGAACGCGAGGGTCCGTGCCGCATTGGCCGCGACCATCGTGATGTGGTGAAAGCCGGGGGTGATCAACGGGCTGGTCATTTCAGCACCTCCTCCGCGACGCGCGACGCGCCATGACCCAGGCGGCGCAACAGCGCCGTCGCTTGCGCTTGCTCCTCGCGTGTGAGCCCCGACGCGGCCGCGGCAATACGGCGCGCGTGCACCGGGAAGATCTCGTTCAGCATCTTTTCTCCCGCCTCGGTCAGCGCCGCAAAGCGCGCCCGACGGTCCGACGGACAGTCCCGCCGCTCCACCAATCCCTTCTCCGCCAGCCGGTCCACCAGGAAGGTGATCCCGCCGCTCGAGACCAGAACCCGCCGCTGGATCTCACCCAGGAGCACCGGCCCCTTGTGGTACAGGAGCTCGAGGACCGAGAACTCACCCTCGGTGAGGCCGTGGCTTCGGATGTCATCCCGGGCGAGGAGACTGATCGCGGCCTGGGCACGCGTCAGCACGACCCAGAGGTGGAGGGCCGCATCAACGTCCTCGCCCAGACCGGCACGGGATGGCCGCGGGGTGTCGATCGCGGCGGCATCGGTGGTTTTGGCAGACATGGCTTCGGGATAGTCTTAGTACTAAGATACTCGTCCTGGCCCCGCCAACAAGGGTAGATCGACCCAGAGCGTCTCGTCATCTCGGCGCCCGGCTGGTATTCTGCGCGCTCCCCGAAGACCCGGAGTCGCGATGTCGGACGTGACGCACTACACCTGGGACGCCATGCCCGTCGAGGAGCTGAATCCGCTCCTCGGCCGACGCCTCATCACCGGCAACCGGATGATGCTGGCGCACGTGTACCTCAAGAAAGGCGCGATTGTCCCACGGCATAACCACCACAATGAGCAGCTGACCTACGTCGTCAGCGGGTGGCTGCGCTTCTGGATCGGCGAGGACGAGGCGAAGGTCGTCGACGTGAAGGCGGGCGACGTCCTGGTGATCCCGTCCTTCGTGTGGCACAAGGCCGAAGCCATGGAGGACACGCTCGACGTGGACGTGTTCGACCCGCCCCGCGAAGACTGGCTCAACGGGACGGACGCGTACCTGCGCCGTTAGGCGCTCAGTCGATGGTGCGCCGGCGCGCCGCCGTGTGCTTGACGGCGGCGCCCAGGGAGAGGATCAGCCCGGCGAGTGCGAGCCCGGTCCCCCAGCGGGTTTGGGCGTCGTGCAATTCCGCGCGCGAGACCCAGGTCACCCCGGTCGGCGGCGGCTGGTACGACTGCGACGCGAGGGCGCCGAGTGAGGCTCGCCCGACCGCGAACAGGAGGATGCCGCAGGCCAGCGTCAGCAGCGCGACGGCATCGAGCCAGCGATCTGCACTCCGCACCGCGGGTCGTTGAATCGGGGGTGGGGCCATCAGCGCCTGTTCATGAGGGTTCGTCCGTTGACGACCGCGGGCGCGGCGCGCCACATGTGACGCTCGGGTGACGGCGCGTGACAGTGTGAGGGGGAGCCACCTCACATCATGTGCATCCCGTTGTCCCGCCAGCAGTTACCGCTCGCCGGCGCGGGGCGTCTCCCTCGTGCCATGCGCATCCTCCGCCGCTTTCGCCTGCACCTCTCGATTCCCCTCCTGGTTGCCCTCGTCGCCCTCGGGGCGCAGGTGGTTACCGGGACGGAGCCGACGGTCCAGTCCGCGTCCCTGATCGGGACGCCGAAGGTCACGGCGGAATTGGTCAACGTCCCCGTCGTCGAGCGACAAGGCGAGGTGGACGGAGGCTTCAGTCTCGACTCGCTCACCGGGCACAGCGGCGACCTGCTGGTTCGGATCATGACCGCCGACGAGTCCCCGAGTTATCCGAGCCTGCTCGATCGGTTCGGCGATGAGACGCGCACCGCGGGCATTCGACCGCTCCCCGCTGACAGCGCGTTCCGCTTCATCACCATGGTGCCGTGGACGCGCAAATTGGGCAGCCACCTGAACGGCTATCACCTGGGGTACTGGCCTGCGGAACAGCGGACGGCCGCCGAGGGCTACGAGAATCCCGAGGGGTTCATCGAGGTGACGCGCGCCGACGTCGGCACGCGTGTCTCCACGCACTTCACCCTGAAGGACTTCCTCACGCACGACCAGGAGTGGGTGTGGCCGAAGTACGTGGTGCTTCGGGAGGAACTGCTCGACAAGCTGGAGCTGGTGCTGGATGCGCTCGAGTCGTTTGGCGTGGCGACGCATCACGTGTCGGTACTCTCCGGCTTCCGCTCCCCGCAGTACAACGGGCGCGGCGTGGGTGAGGGGATGGCGCGTTCGTCGCGCCACCAGTTCGGCGATGCCGCCGACATCATCATCGACGCCAACCGTGACGGTCGCATGGACGACCTCGACGGCGACGGGCGCGTGACCTTCATGGACCTCCAAGTCCTCGATCGCGCCGTGCAGCTCATCGAACATCGCTACCCGGAGCTGGTGGGTGGCCTCGGGTTGTATCACGAGATGGGGCCGAGTGGCCCGTTTGCCCACATCGACGTGCGCGGCACCCGCGCGCGGTGGACCAACGGTGGCCGTCCGCGTGCGCGCGCGGTGAACGCCACCAGCCGAGCGACGGTGAAGCCGTCGGGCACCTGCGCGGCCGAGGGGGTGATGGCCGTGTTGTGCCAGGGCGTGCGCTAGGGGACGGTGCCCTAACTAACCAGGGGTGCTTCCCGGGCGAGAGCGTTCGACCGTAGAATTGTTGCTCCACACCTTGGCAACATCGGTCTCTTGCCCGCCCTCGGTCGGACATGATGGGACGCATCGCGCGATCCGTTGCGACCCCTCCCGCGGGTCCGCCCTGCTTCGTCCCGGCCTTCCGGCGTGGCGTGACCGGAGCGCTCCTGGCACTCGGCGTCGCCTGTCGGGGTGACGTCGCCCCGGACGTTCCGGTACCCGCGCGCGCGGTCATTACGCCAGCCTCCGCCACCATTGCGGGCCTGGGGCGAACGACCGAAGTCCAGGTGGCGGTCACCGACAGCAGGGGCCGCGTCGTCGAGAGACCTGTCGTGACCTGGCGATCCAGCAGCCCTGCCGTGGCCCTGGTCAGTGGCGATGGTGCGACGGCGATCGTGACGGCGGTGGCCCCGGGCTCCGCGCTCATCTCGGCGCAGACGGTTGGCGGCAGCGCCACGGCCAGCACCGACATCACGGTATCGGCCGAGGTCAGGTCCGTCACCTTCCCTGACACCAGCGCCACCCTGGATTTAAGGGACCGCAAGACGCAGCGCATCACGGCCCAGGCAACGGCAGACGACGGCGTCGTCGTTTCCTACCGATGGAGTGTATCTTCGCCACAGGTGGTCGCACTGTCTGCCGACACCGGTGCCAGTGTGACGGTGACGGCGGTCGGGGTCGGAACGGCGATGCTCACGGTGCGCACCCGGTCCCAGTTCAGCAACGAGGAGCGAACCGCCACGCTCCGCGTCAACGTCAAGGGCACCGTGTACCATCTCGCGGTGGATCAGCGAGGCGCACGCCTCGTGCCCGGACAGACCGCCGTCCTCAAGACGTCCGTTGTCGCGGATGACGGAGCGGACACGCGGGCCGCGTGGAGCAGTCGCGACGTCGCCGTCGCGACCGTTTCCCCCGATGGAATGGTGACGGCGGTGGGTCCCGGGTCCACCTACGTCCTGGCCACCAGCCTCACCACCCCGGAGCGCCGGGATTCCGCTT
>JAEUJK010000810.1 GCA_016794735.1 Gemmatimonadota bacterium
CTGCAACTGCGACGGGGCAGCGACCACGGCGTCCTTCGCCGGTTCGCTCTTCGTCAGGCGGAGGTGCATCGCGGCACGCGCGGATGCGGTCAGGGTGACGAGCGCGGCGCCGATGAGGGCGGCACCGACGACGACACGACGGGAGGAGAACATGAGGGGGAACCTCGTTGCGTGTTGAATGAAAGAGGCTGCCACGCGGCACGCGTGGGAGCTGGCACGGTAGACACCGCCCACGTCGGGCGGTGGCGCAGATGTCGGGACCATGGCGGATGCGCCATGGTGCACGCACCCGCAGTCAGGCGTCAGGCCGAAACCGGCGGGCCCTGGGCTTCAGGCAGGTGAAGCTGGTCGACCGTGGCCATGTTGGTGACCACCGTCCACGCGGGCGAGGCGGAGACAACCGCCGCGACCGGCGTCAGGGTCACCGGCTTGCTCGCCAGCCCCAGCCCGGACGACGAGACGCAGGAACCGAGGCAATCGCAGTGGCCGGCGGGGGCATCGGTCGGGGCGCTGTCGTGCCCGCCGTGCGACGCGTGCTCCACGCGTCCCTCGTGCATCGGGCAGGACGCCAGCACAAACGACTCCCCCCAGAAGAGGGCGAAGACGCAGAGCAGGAGGCGAGCGCCGCGCAGGCGCCACGAGGAGTTGCGCACGGGTCCCTGATTGTACGGCCGGGCTTCGTTGGCGTCAAACACGCAGTGGTTTGAGGTGCCCACCCGGACCGTTACCCTTCTATGGTCTGCTACCCCGATCCCATGTTGCGTTCCCGTCGCGCCGTCCTGGCCACGCTCCTCTTCGTCCCCGTCATGCTGGCTGCCCTCCCATGGCAGCAGCCTCGCAACATCGCCGGAAAGTGGGCGTTCGAGGTGGTGACCGAAAACGGGACCGGCACCCCCACGGTGACCTTCAAGCAGGAAGGCGAGAAGCTCACCGGGACCTACGACTCACCCCGTGGCGGCCCGCGCCAGATCGAGGGCACCATCAAGGGCGACAAGGTCACCTTCACGGTGAAGGGTCAGGTTGACCTGGTGTTCACCGGGACGGTCATCGGCGACACGATCACCGGCGACGCCGACTTCAGCGGCCAGGGTACGGCCACCTTCACCGCCAAGAAGGCCGCCGCGCCCTGATACCCGTGGCGGTTGGAGGTCGCGCCGCCGCGCGACCTCCAGCTGAACGTTGCGCGGGATGACTAACTCAGGTTCACCGAGATCATCCCGGTCCCGCTATCGAACGTCGTGGGGAACGCGCGCAGGGCCGACGTGGCCGGCCCCTTGGCGACCGTCCCGCTCGCGTTGAACTGCGAGCCGTGGCACGGACAGGTGAGCCGCGAGCCATCGAAAGTGCTGACGGTGCATCCCTGGTGGGTGCACACCGACGACAACGCCTGGTACTGTCCACTGGCCACCCGCAGCACCAGCACGCTGCGTTGCGGGACCAGCACCATCCCGTTGGACTGGTTGAGGGTGGGATTGTCCCCCACCGTCAGGGTCATCGTGTTCCCGTTGATGGTGACCCCGGTCGCGGTTGGCGCGGTGAGCCCCCCGTCGTCGGTGGAACAGGCGGCAGCCATGCAGGCCAGTCCAGCCAGGCGGGCGAACTCGCGACGACTCAGCACAACCACGGGTGTCTCGGGGCTCATGGGACGGGTTCGGGTGTCAGCTTCATGACACGCGTCGAGCGCGGAACCCTCCATGCCGGACTCGGCCACCTGCCAGCCCTCGTCATTGGTGGGACCAATCGGTAGGATTCACGACCACTTCCGCACCTGCACCCATGTCCTCTCGTCGTCGCTTCCTCGGTTGGCTCGGTGGTTCCAGTGTCCTTGGCGCCGTGGGCGTCCCGTCGGTTTCCCGTGCCGCCGAGATGGCACACGATGCCCCGCTGGCGCAGGGGCAGTTCGACTTCAGCTGGACCGAGCGCGTCACGGGCAAGTACAAGGCCGTGTTCGATTCCCCCGAGGCCGCGGACGGCGCCGCCGTGTTTCGCGCGGTGGCGTGGTGCGACATGTACAAGGACGCCTACGGCACCGATCGCAAGGACATGTCCCCGGTCGTCGTCTTCCGGCATGCCGCCATGCCGATGATCATGAAGAACGAGTTCTGGGAGACCTACGAGGTCGGCAAGTCACGCAAGTGGCGCGACGAGCAGGGCAAGAAGTGGGCGATGAAGAACCCTCTCTCCACCGGCGGCGCCGAGCTGCCCGCCACCCAGGCCAAGTACAAGATCGAGACGTTCCTGGCGAGCGGTGGCATCGTCCTCGGATGCAACTGGGCGTTTGGGAACATCGTCGGCACGATCCGCGAGAAGGACAAGCTGGACGCCGCCGCGGCGCGACAGAAGGCGATCTCGCTGATGGTGCCCGGGGTGATCCTGCAGCCGAACGGGATCTTCGCCGCGCTCCGCGCGCAGGAAGCGGGCTGCCACTACGTCCTCGCGTCGAGCGCGTAGGCACCACCAGCGCCGCATCATCCCGCGACCCAGCGCCGCTGATCCCCAGCGGCGCTGTTCATTTGTGGCTGTCCGCCGTCTGCTGTCTGCTGCCTGCCGTCTGCCGTCTCTCGTCTGCCACCTAGCCCTTCAGCCGCACCACGTACAGCGACGGCCACAACTTGCCCGTCACGAGCAGCGTCCCCGGCTGCGGACCACGGGAGATCCCGTTGAATACGTCCACGCCATAGGAGCGCTGGGAGCGCGGCCACAACGACGCGAAGTCGTACAGCTTCACCACCTGGCCGGTGGCCGGGTCGATCTTCGCGATCCAGTCGCTCTCATAGACGTTGGCGAGGATCATCCCGTCCACCCACTCCATCTCGTTGATCTTCGGGAACGGGCTCCCCTCGTACGTCACCTTCAGCACCTTTTGCTGCTGCAACGTGTTGGGGTCCAGCCACCGCAACGAGTCCGAGCCATCGCTCATGATGATGTTGGTGCCATCCGTCGCCAGCCCCCACCCTTCCCCCTTGTAGGTGAAGGAGTCGAGCGGGGCAAACGTCGTCGCGTCGTAGATGTACCCCACCCCGCTTTCCCAGGTGAGCTGGTACAACTTGCCGTTGAGCTTGATCAACCCCTCGCCAAACCGGTTGTCCGCGAGGCGCCGCGACTGCAACACCCGCCCCGTCGTGAGGTCCACCCGACGGATGTCCGAGTGCGCATACTGGCCCGTGCTCTCCAGCATCACGCTATCGTCCCACAGCAGCCCCTGCGTGTAGGCTCCCGTGTCGTGCGGATAGGTCGCCAGTACCTCGAACGGCGCGTCCGGCTCCGCGCCGCGCACCTTGTCGCAGGCATGCACGCCCATCACGGCCACGGCGAGGGTGCCTAACGTGATCAGGCGGGTCGTCGTTCGCATCATCAGCATCGGTCGTTGGTGTTGAAACTGCGACGGTCGCTCTGGGCACCCGTGGGCCG
>JAEUJK010000278.1 GCA_016794735.1 Gemmatimonadota bacterium
CTGGCCGCCACGTTAGGCGGCACGCAGTCGCTGCACACCAACGGGTTCGACGAGGCCCTCGCATTGCCCACGGCCGAGGCGGCCACCCTGGCCCTCCGCACGCAGCAGGTGGTGGGGTACGAGTCGGGGGTCGCGCAAACCGTCGATCCGCTCGCCGGGTCGTGGTACGTGGAGGCGTTGACCGACGAGGTCGAGCGGCAGGCGATGGCCCTGGTGGAGAAGGTGGACGCCCTTGGCGGCGCCGTGGCGGCCATCGCCCAGGGGTTCTTCCAGGAGGAAATCGCGCGCAGCGCCTATGCGCACCAGCTGCGCGTGGAGTCCGGGGAGACCGTGGTCGTGGGGGTGAACCGGTTCGGAGACGGCCAGGAGCCGCCGGTGATCCCGACGCCGGACTTCACGGCCCTCGAAACGGACCAGGTGGCGCGGTTGACCGCGGTGAAGGGGCGCCGGAACGCCGCAGAGGTCCAGGCACGCCTCTCGGCGCTCAACGACGCGGCCCGCGGCGGCGCCGGTGGTACCCGTCCGGCCCTGATGCCGCTCATCATCGACGCCGTGCGGGCGCGGGCCTCGGTGGGTGAGATCTCGGACTGCCTCCGAGGCGCCTGGGGCGAGTACCGGGCCAGTTAGGCCGCGGTCGGCCACTGTGGGATGCGGCCCGCGCTACCACGGGCCCCGTGGTGCGGCTAAGTTATTTGCGGTCCACCACTTGCAACGAATCGCGGGAAATGCCGACGTACCAGTTTCGCTGCCCCGACGGCACGATCGTCGAGCGCATGTTCAAGATCTCCGAGGTCCCCGACACCATCCCCGTTCCCAACGGTGAAGGTGAGGCGGTGCGCATCATCTCGGGGGGCGCCGGCCTGATCTTCAAGGGCTCCGGCTTCTACATCACGGACTACGGCAAGGACGGCAAGAAGGACCAGCGCGAGGCCGGCAAGTCCGAACCCACCAAGTCGTCGACGAAGTCCGAGGCGCCCAAGGCGGACGCGTCGCCGGCCAAGAGTGAATCGACCAAGGCCGCACCGGCATCCGGCTCAGGCAGCAGCGAATGAGCGCGGAGGACATGCTCCGCGCGGCCGTCGCGCGTGCGGCGGTGGACCTGGGAGCCCCCGCGGATTTCGCGGCACACCTCGAGCGTCCCCGCGATCCGTCGTTTGGGGATTGGGCGTCCAACGCCCCGATGGCCCTCGCGAAGGTGCTGCGTCGCAAGCCGCTGGACATCGCACACGACCTGGTGGCGCGCCTGGACGTGGCCGCGGCCGGGGTGCGTGAAGCGTATGTCGCCCCGCCGGGGTTCCTGAACTTCCGGATGGCGGCTGGTGCCGAAGCCGCGCGACTGGGCGAGGTGATCGCCGCAGGAGCCGCTTACGGCCGGACCGGCGAGGGGCAGGGTGCCCCGGCCAACGTGGAGTTTGTCTCGGCGAATCCCACGGGACCGCTGCATGTCGGCCATGGACGCCAGGCCGCGTTAGGCGATGCGGTGGCCGCGTTGCTCGAGGCCACCGGGTGGAAGGTCACGCGCGAGTTCTACTACAACGACGCCGGAGTCCAGATCGCGAACCTGGCGCTCAGCGTGCAGGCGCGCGTGCGCGAGTTGGCCGGGCAGCCGCTGGAAATCCCGGAGGGTGGTTATCACGGCGAGTACATCCGCGACATTGCGCGGGACTACGTTGCCGCGCACCCGGACGACACCCACGGCGCGAACCTCGAGCAGGTGCGCATGTTCGCGGTGGCCGCGCTGCGCCACGAGCAGGACCTCGACCTGCAGGCCTTTGGCGTGAAGTTCGACGTCTACTACCTCGAGTCGTCGCTGTACGATGAGGGCAAGGTGGACGAGACGGTCGCGATGCTCCAGGCCGCGGGCCACACCTTCGAGAAGGACGGCGCGCTCTGGTTGCGCACGACGGACTATGGCGACGACAAGGATCGCGTCATGCGGAAGTCGGACGGGACCTACACGTACTTCCTGCCCGACGTCGCGTACCACGTGACCAAGTGGCGGCGCGGGTTCCATCGCGCGATCAACGTGCAGGGGGCGGACCACCACAGCACCGTCACGCGCGTGCGCGCGGGGCTGCAGGCGCTCGACATGGGGATCCCCGCCGGGTACCCCGAGTACGAGTTGCACCAGATGGTGACCGTGATGCGCGGCGGCGAGGAGGTGAAGATCTCCAAGCGTGCCGGCAGTTATGTCACCGTGCGCGACCTCATCGACGAGGTGGGGCGCGATGCCGTGCGCTACTTCTTCCTCATGCGCAAGTCGGAATCGCCACTCGTGTTCGACGTCGAGCTGGCCCGCTCGCAGAGTGAGGAGAACCCGGTCTACTACATCCAGATGGCGCACGCGCGCCTCTGCGGCATCTTCCGTGTAGGTGAGGTGGACGCGGGCACCGTCACCGGGGCCGGCGTGGACTACGCGCTCCTCAACAGCGACGATGAACGCGAGCTGGTCAAGGCGTTGCTGGGGTACCCGGCGCTCGTGACCACGGCCGCGCGCTCGCGCGCCCCGCACCTCGTCGCGTCGTACCTGCTCGACACCGCGCGCCTCGTGCACACCTGGTACCACAAGCACCACGTGCTGGGAGAGCCGGAGCCCATCCGGGCCGCACGGCTCACCCTCGTCCGCGCGGCACTCGTCGTGCTGCGCAATGGACTCGAATTGTTAGGCATCACGGCTCCCGAGCGCATGTAGGCCGGACGCGCCCCCGCGCCCTCCGGCCGCCTCCCGTTCCCCTTCCGTCGCCCATGTCCGTCCTCGTCGTTGGATCCGTCGCGCTCGACTCCGTGGAAACGCCGTTCGGCAAGGCCGACGAGGTCCTTGGTGGATCCGGCACCTTCTTCGCGGCCTCCGCCTCGCACTTCACGTCGGTCAAGCTCGTCGGGGTCGTGGGCTCCGACTATCCCGTCCACAAGCTCGATCCGCTGCGCGCACGCGGCGTTGACCTCGGCGGGCTCGAGCAGGCCGAGGGCGAGTCGTTTCGCTGGCGCGGCCGGTATCGCCACGACCTGAACTCCGCGGAGACGCTGGAGACGCGCCTCGGTGTGTTTTCGCACTTCCGCCCGAAGATCCCCACGGAGTTCCGCCAGGCGCCGTTTGTCTTCCTGGCCAACATCGATCCCCGGCTCCAGCTCGAGGTGCTCAAGCAGGTCGAGCGCCCCAAGCTCGTCGCCTGCGACACGATGAACTTCTGGATCGAGAGCCGACGCGCCGACCTCATCGAGCTGCTCAAGCACGTGGACGTGCTGCTGCTCAACGATGGCGAGGCGCGCCAGCTCACCGAACATGCCAACCTCGTGAAGGCCGCGCGCTGGATCCTGCAGCGCGGCCCGCGGCACGTGATCATCAAGAAGGGCGAACACGGCGCGTTCATGTTCACCGGATCCACCGTGTTCTTCGCGCCGGCCTATCCGCTCGAGGACGTCTTCGATCCCACGGGGGCCGGCGACTCGTTCGCGGGCGGCTTCATCGGGTACCTCGCCCGAACGGGCCAGCTCGACGAGGCGCACCTGCGTCGCGCCGTCGTGTACGGGTCGACAATGGGTTCGTTTGCGGTGGAGCGCTTCTCCATCCAGCGCCTGCTGGAGATCGGGACGTCGGACATTCGCTCGCGTCTTGACGACTTCCGCCGCCTGGTGGCGTTCGAGGAGGAGATGCCCGCGTGAGCGGCTCGCTGGATTACCGGAGCGCCGGGGTGGACCTCGGCGCCGCAGACGACGCGAAGGGGCGGATCAAGCGCCTGGTCGAGTCGACGCGCACCGCGGGATGCGTGGGTGGCTTCGGATCGTTTGGGGGAATGTTCAAGGCCCCGGATGCTCCCGGCAGCGTGCTCGTGGCCAGCGCGGATGGCGTGGGGACCAAGATCAAGGTGGCCGTCGAGGCCGATCGCCACGACACCATCGGGCACTGCCTCGTCAACCACTGCGTGAACGACATCCTCGCCCAGGGGGCGACGCCGCTGTTCTTCCTGGACTACGTCGCGTTCGGTGCGCTGGTCCCGCGCGTGGTCGAAGGAGTGGTTGCGGGCGTCGCGGCGGGATGCCGCGAAAACGGGTGCGCGCTCATCGGCGGCGAGACGGCCGAGATGCCGGGGTTGTACACGCCGCCCGACTACGACCTCGCGGGGTTCATCGTGGGGGTCGTGGCCGCGGACGCAGCGATTGGGGCAGAGCGTGTGCGCGAGGGGGACGTGCTCATTGGGTACGAGAGCTCCGGGCTGCACACCAACGGCTACTCGCTCGCGCGTCGCATCGTCAGCGATCGCATGAAGCTCCGGGTCACGGATCCGTTCCCGGG
Organism: Gemmatimonadota bacterium; assembly: GCA_016794735.1. Taxonomy (GTDB): domain Bacteria; phylum Gemmatimonadota; class Gemmatimonadetes; order Gemmatimonadales; family Gemmatimonadaceae; genus RBC101. The sequence goes on from JAEUJK010000278.1 coordinate 4,295, forward strand.
GGAGGGGGGTGCCACGACGGCGGACGTCCTGCTGCGCGTGCACCGGTCATACCTGAATGCCATCCGGCCCGTGCTCGGCCGCATCCATGCGCTGGCGCACATCACGGGTGGCGGGCTTCCGGGGAACCTCAACCGGGCGCTGCCGGAAACCCTGGATGCCGACGTGGACCTGGGCAGCTGGGAGATCCCGAACCTGTTCCGCCAGCTGGAAACGGCCGGGGCTGTCGACCGGATGGAAATGTTCCGAGCCTTCAACATGGGGGTCGGTGCCGTCTCGATTGTCGATCCCTCGGATGTGGAAGCAGTGCTCGCCGCCGCGACTGCGGCTGGTGTGCGTGCCTGGCGACTCGGGACAGTCGTCCCCGGCACAGGAACAGTCCGCCTGACCGGAGGATCCAGATGAAGCTGTTTGCCGGCGTGACCATCGCCGCGGTGGTCGTCTCCAATGTGCTTGGCGCGCAAGCCGCGACGATCGACCCGCAGTGTCGTGCGAATACCACCACGCAGCGGGCGTCGCAGGACGCCTGCCAGAAGGCGCTCGACCTCTTCCAGTACATGGCGCCCCAACTCGCGGGGGCGATCACGGGGGGCAACGCGGCGTCCGGCGAACACTCGGCACGCGGCGGTGCAGGGCGCATTTCAGTGGGCATCCGCGTGAACGCGGTGCGCGGCCGCCTGCCCAACGTCGACGCCATCACGCCGTCGATCAACGGCGCGGTCGCCAGTGACTACACGCCGAGTGAGCAGCTGCTCCCCGTCCCGGTGCTGGATGCCGCGCTCGGGGTCTTTCCCGGCTTCTACGTGGGTGGCACGCAGGCGCTCGCGCTGGATGCGTTGTTCAACGTGGCGTACCTCCCCTCGGTGAGCGAGACGGACATCGATGTCTCCCTGCCCGACGGCTCGGTGAAGCTTGGCTTTGGGGCGCGCGTCGCGGTGGTCCAGGAGACCGCGTTTTCTCCCGGCATCTCGGTGACCTGGCTGCAGCGCAACCTGCCGCGGCTCGACATCGCCGCCACGCCCGGGAGCGATCGGCTCAACGTGAACGACTTCCTCGCCAAGACCACGGCGTGGCGCGCGGTGATCGGCAAGAACCTCGGATTCCTCGCGCTGAGTGGCGGCTTCGGGCAGGATGAGACGAAGGTGTCGGCCCTGGCCGACGTCACGGTCATCCGGAACGGCGTGACCTACACGGCCGGTCCGATCTCCGCGATCCAGACGTTGACTCGCGACAACGCCTTTGGCTCGGTCGCGATCCGGTTGCCGGTGTTTTCCCTCGTTGGGGAGTACGGCCGCATCAGCGGCGGGTCGATCGCCACCTACAACACGTTTGGCAACACGCGGGCCGACGACGCCCTCGAATACGCGTCGGTGGGCATTCGGCTGCGTTTCTGATGTCACGCACGTGGAACCACGGGATCGGGTGAACGCCGCCAGGGACGCGGACGAGCGGTGGATGGCGCGCGCCGTGGAACTCGCGCGCGGTGGGTGGGGGCAGGTGGCGCCCAATCCCCTGGTGGGAGCCGTCGTGGTGCGCGAGGATCGCGCGGTCGGCGAGGGATTCCACGCCAGGTATGGTGAGGCCCACGCCGAGGTCGGTGCGCTGCAGGCCGCCGGTTCGCGGGCGCGCGGTGCCACGTTGTACGTCACGCTCGAGCCGTGCGCGCACTTCGGAAAGACGCCGCCGTGCGTCGACGCCATCGTGGCGTCCGGCGTGTCGCGCGTGGTCGTCGCCGTGCGTGACCCGAATCCGCAGGCGGCCGGTGGGATCGAGCGGCTGCAGGCCGCTGGGGTGACGGTGGACGTCGGCGTGGGGGCAGAAGCCGCCGCCGAACTGAACGCCGCCTTCCTCGCCGGGTTTGCGCGCACCCGGCCGTGGGTGACCCTCAAGATGGCGGTCACGCTGGATGGGGCGATTGCCGACGGGACGCATACCACCAGTCGCGTGACCGGGCCGGCCGCGCGTCGTTATGCACACCAGCTGCGGGCCGGGCATGACGCCGTCGCCGTCGGGATGGCCACGGTGCGCATCGACGATCCCCAGCTCACCGTGCGCGAGGGACCCGCGCCCCGCGTGCCACCCACGCGCGTGATCTTCTCGCGCAACGGGCGCCTCTCCCTCGCGTCGACCCTCGCCAACTCGCTGCGACAAGGGCCGGTGGTCGTCACCGCGTATGAGGTCGACCCCGGCTACGAACACCTGCTGCGACAGGCCGGGGTGGAGGTCGTCGTGGGTGGCGACCTGCCCGAGGTGCTCGACGCGTTAGGCGCCCGCGGGATCCGCTCGATGCTGGTGGAGGGTGGGGCGGACCTCGCGGCGGCGTTGCTCGAGGCCCGGCTCGTGGATCGCCTCGTGCTGGTGCAGGCGCCGGTGGTTTTCGGGCAGGGGGCGCTGGGCGCATTCAGCCACGTGGTCGCGCGCCGCGCAGAAGACGCACCGCGTTGGCGCGTGGTCTCTCGCGAGGTCCTGGGCGACGACATCGCGACCACCTACGCCGTGCAGGAGGGCTGACCGTGTTCACGGGACTCGTCGACGACATCGGGACCATCCGCGCGGTCGCCGACACGGCAGCCGGGCGGACCTTCACCATCGCGTGTTCCTACACCGGGCTCGTGGTCGGGGAGAGCATTGCCTGCAACGGGGCGTGCCTCACGGTCCGCGAGGGTCGGGATGGCGAGTTCGCCGTCGCGGCCGTCGTCACCACCCTCGCCCGCACGACCATCGGCGACTGGCAGGCGGGTTCACGGGTGAACCTCGAGCGGGCGATGCGCGCCAGCGATCGGTTTGGCGGACATATCGTCCAGGGGCACGTGGACGGCGTCGGCGTGGTCCGCTCCGCGCGGGCACAGGGGGACGCCTGGCTGATCGATGTCGAGGTCCCCGCGGACGTCGACGAACTCCTCGTGCCCCATGGGTCGATCACGGTGGACGGGGTGAGCCTAACGGTCAACGCGCTCCCGGAACCCGGCGTCCTCCAGCTCTCGATCATCGAGCACACCCTCCGCCACACCACCCTCGGCGCCCTCGGGCCCGGGGCCCGGGTCCACCTCGAGGCGGATGTCCTCGGGAAGTATGTCCGGCGGCTCCTGCAGCCCCGCCTTCGGGGCGATTAGCTTGACCTCCATGGCATTTGGCACCGTCTCGCAGGCACTGGAAGACCTTCGGCAGGGCAAGTTCATCGTCGTCGCCGATGACGAGGACCGCGAAAACGAGGGCGACCTCGTGTGCGCCGCCGAGATGATCACCCCGGACATGGTGAACGTCATGCTCGGGGCCAAGGGGATGATCTGCGTCTCCCTGACCCCCGAACGCGTGGCCGCGCTCGAGCTGCCCATGCAGGGGTCGGAGAACACCGAGGC
>JAEUJK010000285.1 GCA_016794735.1 Gemmatimonadota bacterium
GCCAGCAGGTTCCGGTTCGCCTTGAGGTTGTTGATGAATCGCGAGTTGCCCTCGCGGAGGAACTTGAGGGACTTGTCTGGCGTCATGGACGCCTGGGACTCACGGTTGTGCGTTCGCATAGGTCAGCAGCGGAGGTGAGGCAGGTGGAACGATGAGGGAGGTGCGCTCGGGGAAGCGACCCCGGGTGGTAGAACGATCGATCAGGGCCCCCCGAACAGGACCGGCGCGCGCGCGGTCAGCATATTCGGGAGGAGACCAAACACGACAAGCAGGACTACGTGGGCGACGATGGACCACCGCTCCGGCCGGAGCAGGTCGGGAGCGACGGAGGCACGCTGCGGGCCGAACGCCACGTTCGCGACGGTACGGAGCGTCGCAATCGCCAGCAACGCGGAAGCGAGCGCGACCGCAACGGTGGATGCGACGCTTTCCTCCCAGAGGGCGTGCAGGAGCAGGTCGTCCGCGATGAAACCGGCGGTCCCAGGCATTCCAACGCCGCATCCCCCAAGGAAGGCAAACGCCGCCATCAGCCGTGGGAACGCGCGACCCCAACCATGGCGCTCACCCAGTCCGACCGGCCCCACACGCGCTTCCAGCGCCAGGACCATCTGGCTCAGCCCGCCAACCGCCAGGGCCATCGTGAGGCACGCAAAGAGCGCGGCGGCATGATGCCCGCGCCCCGCGGCCCCAACGGCCGCAAAGAGCAACCCGCCGTGCATCAACGTCGAACCCTGCAGCAACCCGCCCAGGTTGGGGCGCACGAGGCTGGTGAGGGCGAACAGCAACGCACTTCCGGCACCAACCCGGACGAGGAAGGGTGCGTAGTCTCGCGCGGCATCCACATGGTCCGCGAAACGCAGGTGCACGAAGACCAGCACCAGCAGCGTGGCAAACTGGCGCGACTGCAGCGCTGGCGCGCGGTGTGACAACGCGGAGACGCTCGCGTGCACGGGAACGATCCCGCAGCGCAATGCGAGGGCCATGAGCGAGAGGATCAGCGGCGCGGTCTCGTTGCCCGGCATGCGAAAGGCGATGCCTGCGGTGGTGGTGAGCGCAGTACACACCCAGAGCCCGATGCTGCCCACGCGCGTGACCGGCCACGCCGTCCAGGCGAGGATCGCGGTACCGACCCCCGTGGCGAGGTACGCGAGATCCGCGCGCGTGGAGAAAACCGCCACCGTCGCAGCCAGGGCCACGAGGATGTTCCGCGGTTGCGACAACGGGTCGACGACCCCCCGCGGAACCCCGGCCGACAGGAGCATCACGGAGACCCACACCAACGACGGGAGCCAGAGCGTATCCAGCGTCATCGCGACTCTCCGGTCCCGAAGAGGGCCAGCACGCGCTGGTCCAGCCGGTGCAGGCCTCGCGCGAGGCGCAGCACACCGTCGGCGATGGCATCCAGCCGATCCTCCAGGCGAAAGCGATGGAGCGGCAGGAGGTACCAGGCACGGGCGAGACGCGACAACTCGGGCTCGCCCGCCGGTGGTTCGGCGTGATGCCCGTAATGATGGGCATCATGGATCGCGTTAGGCGCGCGAAGGTATTGCCAGGCGCGCAGCAACGCGTGACCGACGAGATGCACGAGGGCGAGCGTCGTGAGGCCCAGGCAGATTTCGGCGAGGATGAGCCCCGTCTGGGCGAGGGTGGCCTGGGCGAGGGCGCCCTTGGCGTCGGCGTGCGTGCGTGTCGCCGCCGTCGCGTAGATCGCCGTGAGGATCCCGATCACCACGCCGGTGGCCGCTGCGGCAGGCGCAGCCTCGAGGACGGGCGCCGTGCGCAGCAACAGGAAGAGCCCGCAGTGCACCGAGACCGCGCCGTAGAACAGGGCGCTGGAGGGCGTTGGCCCTTCCATGGCCCGCACGAGCCACCCGCTGAACGGGAGCTGCGCCGACTTCCCGAGCGCGGCCACGAGGAGGAGCATGGCGATGATCGTGACCTCGACGCCCGGGAGACGCTCGATCGCGGCGAGGTCGCGGAGACGCGTCGAACCCAGGTGCTCGTGCGTCGTGACGATGGCCACCAGGAAGCCGAGGTCGCACAGTCGGTAGGTGACAAACGCACGAATGCCAGACCGGACGGGCTCCGCGCGTTCGTGGAAGAACGCGATGAAGAGGGCCGACGAGATCCCGATGGCTTCCCACCCGGCGAAGAACAGGTCGAGCGCGCCGGCGAAGGCGACGAGTTGCGTTCCCGACGCAAAGAACCCAAGCAGGACGTAAAACCGCGCAAAGCCGGGCTCGCGATGCAGGTACGTCACGGAGAATCGCGCCACCATCCCGGTCATCGCCGCCCCGAGGAGGGAGAACGCCACCGCCACGTGGTCGAGGTACAGGACAGCCGGCACCTCGTACGAACCGATCGCGACCCAGCTCCCGAAGTCGATCTCGCCACTGACCGCGGGGCCGAGGAACCCGAAATGCCGGGCGGCCACGACGACCGAGCCGACAAACGAGGCGATCAAGGCCACGCGGATCACGCGCACCAGCTGCTGCTCGCTCAGCCAGTCGTCGCCGAGCAGCAGGCGGATGCCGGTCACGAGTGAGGCGACGAGCGGACCAAGAACGGCAACCCCGAGGGAAACCGCGAGTAGCTCACGCATGCGCGGGCTCCCCGGCCAGGGCCGCCAACGTCAGTGCCGGCACCAGGTGGTCTCGTGAGTTGCCGTGCCACTCGATCGAGTGCTCGAC
>JAEUJK010000315.1 GCA_016794735.1 Gemmatimonadota bacterium
CGCTCGAGTTGGCGCCGAACCACCTCGTGTTCCTGGCGCGGAACCCCCTCCCACGCACCACCTAATGCGGACGGATCTTCCGCGAGGGTGGCATACCCCAGCGCCACGCGCCACGGTGCGCGCGCCGCCACGTCGCCACCGGGGAGCGGCGCCGCGCGCAGGTGACCGAGCCGTCGATATGTCTGGAGTCCGGCGTGCAGGATCTCGCTTCCCCACACCGTTCCATCATCCCCGTACCCGGTGCCGTCGTACGCGACCCCGATGACGGTCTCGTTTCGCCCATGTTCCGCCAACACCGCCGCGACGTGCGCGTGGTGGTGCTGCACCGCGGGCAGGAGCTCCAGGCCGCTCTCGATTGCGAGGCGCGTGGACAAGTACCCGGGATGCAGGTCGTGGACGACGCACTCCGGGCGGATGTGGAACAACAGCTCGAATCGCTCGGCGGCACGCCGGAAGTGGTCGAGCGTCTCGATGTTCTCCAGGTCGCCGATGTGCTGGCTCACGTAGGCACGATGGCCAAGCAGCAGCGTGAACGTGTTCTTGAGGTGTGGGCCCACCGCGAGCAGCGGCCGTGGCGTCGCCACCGGAAGGTCGATTGGCTCGGGGGCGTACCCGCGTGCGCGTCGCACGAAGACCGGCGCACCATCTACCACACGCACCACGGAGTCGTCATACCGAGCGACGATCTCGCGGTCATGGAGCAGGAACCCATCCGCGATGGCACCCAGGCGCGCCATGGCCTCGTCATTGCCAATTGCGATCGGCTCCTCGCTGACATTGCCGCTGGTCATCACGAGTGGAGCGCCAGCGGCCTCCAGCAGCAGGTGATGCAGCGGCGTGTACGCCAGCATGACGCCGAGCAGCCCGAGGCCAGGCGCGACATTGGCGGCGATGGACGCTTCGGATCCAGCGCCCGAACCCTCGCGACGCGACAGCAGGACGATGGGGCGCGCGCGCGACGTGAGTTCCACCGCCTCGGCCGCGGTGACACGGGCCAGCCTGCGGGCCTCGTCGAGGGTCCGCATCATCACCGCGAGCGGTTTTGCCTCACGATGCTTCAGCAGGCGGAGGCGCGCGACCGCGTCCGCATTGGTGGCGTCTGTGGCCAGGTGGAAGCCACCGAGCCCGCGCACGGCAAGGATCCCTCCACGACGGAGGAGCGCTGCCGCCGAAGCCAGCGCATGCTCACCGACATCGGGTATTCCTGTCGCGGCAGAGGTCGTGAACCAGAGCGTGGGACCGCAGGCCGGGCAGCTGTTCGTTTCCGAGTGATACCGCCGGTCTCCCGGCGTGGCATACTCCTCCGAACACCGCGCGCACTGCCTGAACGCCCGCATCGACGTGCGCTCGCGATCGTACGGCATCGACGCGATCACCGTGAAGCGTGGACCACAATCGGTGCACGTGATGAACGGGTACCGGAACCTCCGGTCGGCGGGGTCCGCGAGTTCGCGTGCACACGCGTCGCACATGGCGACATCGGGCGCAACCGGGAGCCGGTCGTCGAGGGAGATCGCACTCGCGCGCACTTCGAAATCGGTGTATCCCGTGATCGGGGACTCCTCCAGCACAAGCGATTCGATGCGAGCGAGCACCGGTGCCTCGTGGCGCAATGCGTCGGCAAACCGGTCGAGGGCGTCCGCGGGTCCTTCCACGTGGATCTCCACCGCACCACTGGCGTTGCGTACCCACCCAGCGAGTTCGTGCTTGAGCGCCAATCGATGGACAAACGGCCGGAAGCCCACCCCCTGAACCAGCCCGGTGAGGTGCAACCGACGCGCCACCGAGACGGCATCAGGCACGGCCGACGACCTCCAGCGTCGCACCCTCTGGGGCAGGCGCGTGCGCCGTGATCTCCCGCAGGAGTGCGTACCAGTCCGCCAGCCCTTCACCCGTGAGCGCCGAGACCTGCAGGAAGGTGAGGTCCGGGTTGACGGAACGCGCCGCAGCAATGGCGCGCGTGACATCGAACGGCACGTACGGGAGCAGGTCGATCTTGTTGAGCACGGCGTACTGCGCGCGCTGGAACATCGCCGGGTACTTGAGCGGCTTGTCCTCTCCCTCGGTCACGGAGAACACCACGACCTTCGCCAGCTCGCCGAGATCCCAGTTGGCGGGACAGACGAGGTTCCCGACATTCTCGATGAAGAGGAGCCGCGTGTGGTCGAGGTCGATCGCGTCGAGCGCGTCCATCACCTGCCGCGCATCCAGGTGGCAGGCGCCACCGGTGACGACGGCCTGCACAAGGCGCGTCGTGTGGCGCGCCAGGCGTTCCGCGTCGTTCTGCGTCTGCACGTCGCCCGTGACGACGGCGATCCCTAACGAATCACCCTTTGCCGCAAGCGTGCGTTCGAGGAGGAGCGTCTTTCCCGACCCCGGGGACGAGACGAGGTTGAGCGCGGTGACGCCATGCGCCGCGAGACGCTCGCGCACCTGGACCGCCAGCTCGTCGTTGCGGGCCATGACCCGCTCGCGCACCTCAATGGTCCGGATTGCCATCGTCCACCTCCAGGTAGTCGAGCCGCAAGACGTCGCCCGGGCAACGCGTCAGTGCCGTGTGCGCACTGCCGAACGGCGGGGCGCCGAGGAGTGCATCGAGGCAGAACACCAGGTTGCCGGGCTCGAGGCCGGAGTCATCGCCAACCACCAGCCCCACCGCGCGCAAGCGTGGCGCCGCCTCTGCC
>JAEUJK010000334.1 GCA_016794735.1 Gemmatimonadota bacterium
AAGACAAACTCCCCGCGGTTCACGGCAAACGAGACGTCGTTGAGGGCGACGCCCGTGCGAGGATATTCCTTGTGAACGTGCGAAAAGCGAATCACACGAGATCCGGTCGTTGCGAGGGTTCAGGCGAGCGGTGTCGCTCCCACCCTCGGACACTTTGACCGACGAAAAGGTAACGCCGGCGGGACCGGGTCAGGCCGGCTCGGCGGACCCCGGGGGCGCGATGCGCTTCTCCAGCCGGATCACCTCGGAGACGCTCACGCCGGTCACGTCGCGGATCACCACGCCGCCGCGCGGGACGGAGTCGTCGTAGCGTACCTCGACCAGTTCCTTGCGGCGTGGCCCGGCGAGGTAGACCAGCTCTCCGTTCTCGATCAGCCGGGCGACGGCCTCATCGGTGCGGATCCACGCGACCGGGCCACGATCCGGTTCGCCGCGCCGGGTTCCGACAAACCCCACCACGTGGAGTGGTGGGGTGGAACGCAGCAGGCTCACGACGCCTGGGGCAGGGCCACCCGGCCGTCGTCGCGGCGCACGATGAGGCGACGCGAGGAGAGCTGGCTCACCACCTCTTCCCACGGCACCGACGGCTCGCCGAGTTCGGCTTCGATGTCCTGCACCTGCACGGCCCCACGCTGGCGCACCACGTGCCAGGCCCGGCGTGCGCCGTCGTCGAGGGTCCCGACGAGGTGCACGTTGCCCGTGGGATCGAGCACCAGCGCCGCCAGGTCGTATCGCTCCAGCACCGCCTCGATCGCCTCGAGGTACGGCTCATGGAGGCCACGGATGAGGAAATACGTGCGCGGGCGTCCATCGGCGCGCTGCTGCGCATCCAGGAGCTTCCCGACGATCTCGTCCGCGCACGAAAAATCCAGCAGCGTCACGTGCGAGAAGTCGATCACCGTCACGTTGGGCTCGGGGAGGCCGTCCAGCGCTTCCTCGATGGCACGACGGACCGTCGCACCCGTGGGACGGGTGACCAGGTTGGAATACAGCTCACACACGGTGCGGCGAAGCACCGAGCTGACGTCGATGGCGATGTGGTAGGTCACCCCTTGGCCACCCGTTCCGGAATCGTGATTTGCACCTGGGATCCGGGGAAGGGCGCGAGCCCTTCCCGGAGCGCGATATCCTCGTCCCACGATGGGATGAGCGCAATCCGTGCCGTACCGCTGCGGATGGCGAGCTTGCCATCCCATTTTCCGACATATCGTCGCACGCCGGCCAGTCCCTGCCCGCGACCGGGGTCACGGAACCGGCTCACGCCGCGCAACATCGCATCCTCGAGCGCCATCCCGTCGTCCCACCGGTCGCTGAGCTTGCGCCCCTGCGCCGACTCGAGCGACCGGCGAAAGCCGATGCCGCCGTCACACACGGCGATGACGACCACCCGCCGGCCGAGCCGCTGCCGGTAGCGATAGGTCTGGACCGCGACCCATCCCGTGGTCTGCGCGTGCTCGACGATGTTCTGGCAAACTTCAGAAAGCGTCATGGCAAAGCGCATCGTCGCCATCGGGTCGAGGTGCAACTCGTTGACGAGGATCGTCTGCGCCTTGGCCTGGATCTTCTCGACGACGTCGTGCACGTCGTCACTCTTGGCAACCGGCGTGATCTCCAGCAGGACCTGCGACTCGCCCGCGTGGCCGCGGGGACGCGGGACATGGCCGTGCATCTCGAACACCCGCTCGGCGTGTTCATAGAAGCCGGCGCGCTGCCAGTAGCTCGCGGTCTCCTCCGTCTCGGGCCCCGCGAACGACGCACGCTCCGCGCGCGACTGTGCGATCGTCAGCAGCGCCGTGAGTCCATACGGCGATGCCCATCGCGTGTGCCGCGCGTCGACGAGCACCTTCTGGTCCGCAGGGAGCGGCGCCAGCTGGTCCAGCACCTGTTCCAGGGTCTGGTCGTCGAGGGATGGTGGAACGGTGATGACCGTTGTCACGTGGGGATCAATTCGCCGCGAAGATGGTGCGCGAGCCCGGAGGCTCCGTGGAACTCGACGTTGCGCGCCGCGGCCGTGTGGGCGGAGTGTAACGCGACCGCAAACGTATCACCGCAAAGCAGTCGCGAGAAGAGTGTTGCGCCGAACACATCACCGCATCCCGTGGGATCTGCATCACTCCCCTTGACACGCGCCGCATGTGCGTGCACCAACGCGGTCTGCACCGGTCCCGACACAAACGCGGCACGATCCCGCGCCGCGAGGTCGGCGAGTCGCGTGAAGTGTGGCGCATTCACGAATACCGCGCCGCGCGCACCGAGGGTCACGATCAACGACGTCACGCCAGCGTTCATTGCGCGCGCCGCGAGGCCCATGGGATCGTCGGCCATCATGCGCATCTCGTCCTCGTTCACTTGCAGCAGGTCCATGCACCGCAACCACCCGTCCACGTTGGGAATCGGTTGCCACGTGCGCAGGCCATCCGGCTGCACGGCGAGGAAGAGCGAGTGGAGGTCGCAGTAGATCGGCCCGCGAAAATGCTGGCGAATGAGCTGCATGACCTCGAGGTCGAGCTCGAATCCGCTGAGCAGGTTCACGTACAACGCATCGAGGTCGGCGAGCAGGGGCTTGAGTCCCAGCCAATGCCACGGCGGCACCCCACCGGTCAGCACCTCCGACCGGCGCTCGTCGTCGAGGTAGCGCAGCGTGACGCGGTTGTTCGGCTGCTCCACCTCGATCGGGTGCGCGTCGGGCGCGACATGGCGCAGCGTGCGCAGGAACTCGTTCGCACGCGGCCACAGGTCGCGGCCCACCTTGGCGAGCGGGACAATCTGCCAGTCGTTAGCGAGCGCCGCGTCGAACCCCGCCAGCGCATACGTCACGCCCCCCCATTCCTCGACCGGCCGCCGCCCCGGGTCTCGTCCGTGGATGATGTCCCACACGAACGACCCGATGACCCCGACGCGCTTCACACCGCGCCGAGGGCCTGCTGCCGGAACGTCGCGACCGCGCCCACCACGCCGGCAGTGCCGGGCAAGGCGCCGGGCACGATCCGGCACGACTCCACCGCGGCACGGAACGCCCGACGCCGCACCTCGCGACGCATCGGCTCGAACAACGAATCGCCAGCCTGCGTCACCCCACCGGCGATCACCACCACGTCGGGGTTGAAGACGTTCAGGAGGTTCGCGATCCCGGTGCCCAGGAACCGCGCCGTTTCCCGCACCACGTCCAGCGCCGTGTCGTCCCCGGCTTCGGCCGCGGCATACACGGTCGCCGCCGTGAGCTTGGACAGGTCGCCCTCGACCATCGCGTACAGCCGCGACGACGTGTCGTCGCCCATCGCCTCACGCGCACGTTCGGCGATCGACGGTCCCGAGGCGTAGGCCTCCAGGCATCCATAGTTGCCGCACTTGCAGCGCCGCCCGGTCACGTCGATGGTCGTGTGGCCGATCTCGCCCGCCACGTCCGACGCGCCATGGTACAGGCGTCCGTCGAGGATCAGCCCGCCGCCGATCCCGGTGCCGATCGTCATCCCGACCACGTTGCGGCCGCCGCGCGCCGCCCCGAGCCACCACTCGCCGAGGGTCGCGCAGTTCGCGTCGTTGTCCAGCGTCGCCTGCAGCCCCACACGTTCGGCGATCACCGTGCGCAACGGGAAGTTTGTCCAACCCAGGTTCGGGGTCGTGAGCACCACGCCGGCCTCGCGGTCGAGTGGTCCCGGTGCTCCCACGCCCACCCCGAGGCACGCGTTGCGCTTGGCGCCCGTCGCCGCGGTTGTCTCGGCGATGACGGTGTCGATCATCCGCACCATGCGGTCCACGACGGCGTCGGCGCCCTGGCCCGCGCGCGTCGGCTCGGACCGCATCGCGTACTCGCGCGAGCCGTCCTCGCTCAGGGCCCCCACGACGATGTTGGTGCCGCCGAGGTCGACCCCGACGATGAACTTCCCGGCTTTTCGGTTGGGCATTCCTGGCGATGGCGAGAGGGCGCGCCGGCTGCGCGCGCCGGGGAATCTAGCCGGTCAGCCCAAGGGAGCGAGCAATGACGTACGCCCCCAGCACGAGGATCAGGACCGCAAATCCCTGCTTGATGCGTCGCTGCGGCACGTACCGCACCAGGCGCGTGCCCAGTAGCGCGCCAATCGCGGCGATGGTGGTGAAGCCCCCGACGAGCGGCCAATCGATGGGCACGTGGGTGCCCATGTAGCCCACGAACCCGGAGAGCGCGTTCATCGTGATGATGAGCAGCGACGACCCCACCGCCACCTTCACCGGCACGCGGGCGAGCAGCACCAGCGCCGGCACGATCACGAACCCTCCACCCGCGCCGATCAACGACGTCAGCGCGCCCACCCCGATGGCCTGCACGGCGAGCAGCGGCGAGAAGGCCCCTCGAAAGTCCGTGGGGACGTCGCCCCCGGCTGAGGGCTTGGCGGCATCACGCAGCATGAGCACGGCGGCGCTCAGGGCGAAGATCATGAACAGGGTGAGCTGCACGCGCTCCGGCACGTAGTGCGCGAGTCGCGCTGTCACGAACGCGCCCAGCATGGCAAAGCCGCCAAACGGGAGCGCGACCCGCAGGCTCACCGTGCCCTGTCGCCAGTGGCCGAGGAACCCGACAAACGCCGACATCCCGACCACGGCAAGGCTCATGGCCACCGCCGGCTTCGTCGGGACCTGGAAGACATATAGGAAGATGGGGAGCGCCAGGATCGAACCGCCGCCGCCCAGCAGGCCGAGCACGACGCCCACGCCGAGGGGCAGGGCAAGGCCGGCGACTCCGTGCGCGAGCAACGGGGTCATGCGGTCACCTCATCCACCGCTGCCGCAACGCGCGCCACAGTGAGTTCCTGCATACAGCGAAAATGGCCAAGGGGGCAGGTTGGTGGACCATGGGAATGACACGGACGACACGGCATGTCGCTGTGTTCGACGATGGCGCGCCGCGCGGCCAGCGGGCCAAAGCCGAATCCCGGCACCGTGGGCCCGAAGATGGCCACGGTGGGTGTGTTCATGGCAGACGCGAGATGCAGCGGCAACGAATCGTTGGTCACGATCGCCTGGCAGCGCGCCAGCAAGGCTGCCGTGGCGAGCAAGGGGAGTTTTCCGGTGGCGTCGATCGCGTTGGGCGCACGGCCGACCACCTGCGCGGCGATCGTCGCGTCGGCCGCCGCGCCAACCACCGCCACGCGGCGCGGGGCGAGGGCGGCGGCGAGTTCGGCGTAGTGCGGCCATCGCTTGGTGCCCCACACGCTGCCCGGCGCCAGCGCGACGAGTGATCCGGCGGAGGCACTCGCCCCGCGCAGCATTGCCTCGGCGGCCTCCACGTCGGCCGCGCTGGGGACGAGGGTCGGCTGCAGGTCGCCCGGTGTCGGCGGTCGGTCGTTCCCGCCCAGCCGCCACAAGCGCTCGGCATGATGCCATCCTTCTAAGCCATCAATCGACTCGGTGTACCACAGGCGGCCCGCGGAGGTCGCGAACCCCACGCGCGTTCGATACCCGGCCGCACGCGCCAGTGCGCCGCTCCGGTGCGAGCCTTGGGCCAGGTACGCGACCGCATCCGGGTTGTTCGTCGCGATGGAACGGGTCAGGCGGACAAACCCCGAGATGCCGGCATCGGCGCCGCGCTTGTCGTAGGGCACGAGGCGCGCCACGTCCGGGTGTCCCGCGAGCAGGGGCGCGGCCGCCGCCGTGGTCACCACCGTCACCGGTCCGCGTGCGGCAAGCCGCCGCAGGAGCGGAGTCGTCAACACCACGTCGCCAAGGAACGACGTCTGGATGACCAGGGACGGGGTGTCACGCATCGCGCGGAATCTCCCGCCCCACGACGCGCGGCGCCAGCTACTCGACCTGCAGGACGGCCAGGAAGGCTTCCTG
>JAEUJK010000357.1 GCA_016794735.1 Gemmatimonadota bacterium
GGTGGTGGTGGCGCCAACATCGGGCAGAACATCACCCCGATGGCGACGCCGCTGCGGCTCTCGCCGTGGGACAGCACGAGTGCGCCGGCGCGTCCGGGCGCGGGTGGTGGGGCTGCCGGTGGGCCCGGTGGTCCGGGCGGCCCGGGTGGTTTCGGCGGGTTTGGTGGTGGCGCGGCCGGGGAACGCCCGCGTGTCATCATGTCGTTCCCGCAGAACCCCAACGACATGTTGCTCTCCGGCACGCTGGCCGGCGGGCAGGCGCTCGCGGGGCGTGCGCAGGTCATCGACGCGCCGCTCGGCCAGGGCCACGTGGTGATGTTCGGGATCCGCCCGTTCTGGCGCTGGCAGACCCACGGGACCTACTTCATGGGCTTCAACGCCATCCTCAACTGGAACGACCTCTCGGCGGGGCGCGACCCGGCCCCAGGGCGTCCGGCCAGTTTGCCCGACCGGTAGGCATTCAATAGTTGGACTGGGACTGGCGACGGCGTCACGCTGTCGCCAGTTTCGTTTTCCGAACCTACCGACGGGAAGGCTCCAGATGCAGACGGCGCGTGACGTGAGGCGGTGGTGGGCAACCGCGGGACTGCTGGTGGGTGCGGCGTGCGCCCCGGACGCGGTGGATGGGCCGGGGATCGCGCCGACCCTGGAAATCCGCGACGCGCTGCGTGGGGGCGACCCCGCTTTCTATTGGTTGTCCCCGGTGGTCACGCCACCCGCGCCGACCGGGACCTTCCATGATCACGCCACCGTGGCCGTGGAGATTGCGGAGCTGTCCACCGGGCGGGTCGCCGCGCGATTCGCGACCGGCGGCGGTCCCGCCGGGCCGGTCCTGGTGGAGCGCGCCATTCCCGCCTACATCACCCGATGGAACACGCGCCGCTGCAACCCCGGCCCGTGTGTCCTGCCGAGCCATCGTGTCTACCGCATCTCGGTGATCGTGTCCCCGGTGGGCCATGCGCCCTTCGTTGCCGGTTACGCCGACGCGTTCCTGGTGACGAGCCCGAATGAGGCAGCGCGTGTCGATCGGTCGCGGTTCGTTCCGGTGGTGAACGGGGATTTCCTCTCGGTGCGCTTCCGCATCGAGGACAGCATGGTCGGCGGCATCCGCGTCACGCCGGTGGGTCCCACCATTGTGCTGGGGCAGCAGCTGCAGCTGGTCGCGTCTGTGGTGGATCTCGATGGACAGGCGATGGCCGCGAACCCGTCGTTCTTCACGTCAAACGCGGCGGTGGCCGTGGTGACGAGCACCGGGAAGGTGACTGGTGTCATGCCAGGATCGGCGTACCTGTACGCCCAGGTTGGCTCGCGGCGCGACAGCACCCTCGTCACGGTCACCGGTGGTGGTGAAATCGCTCCGGCGCCGCGTACGCCTTTCTCCGGGGCGCGGGTGCTGCAGGACAACGCCGCGAGTGGATGCGCCATCGACCCGGTGGCTGGAAACGGCTTCGTCATTCCATTGACCTGGTCGAACGGGGTTGGACCACTCCCCGTCATCGACTACGAAGTCCGCGTGCACCATCCGGCGAGTGGCAGCGTGTTACTCGATGGACGCGTGAGCCAGGTGGGCTCGGTGGTGAGCGGTTGTGCTCAGCTCGTGGATGACGCGCGACTCGACGGCTGGGAGTTCCTCGTGCGCGCCGTGTACGCCGACCAGAGCACCGGTCCGTGGGGGGCGGCGACGTTCGGGTTCCTCGCCGGGGGGACGACATCGGACTTCACGCTCGACCCGCCCGACTTCGGCGCGGGCAAGACCCAGGTCTCGATCAACGGAAACGTCGACGCCATCACCAGCGCGACGGTTGGGTTGCTCGTGATCAACCGAACCCCGATGTGGATCTCGTCCCCGCCTCTTGTCGAGTTGTTCCTCGGGGACGGGTCGCTCCAGGACGCTTTCTATCGAGCTATCGGATCGCCGACGGTCAGCTCGATCGCCGACAACGGTATCTTCAGGCGCTGGAGCCTGTCCCTGACTTGGGATCCCGCGGCGCCCGTGGTGCCGGGCACCCACACCGTCCGCGCGTCGGGGACCCTGTGGGACGGTCGGCACGTCGTCACGGCTGGCAGCACCGTGACGATCGTGCCCTAGGTGTCACGTGGGAAATCGTTTGCCCCTACCCATTCACCCCGCGACCCGCTGACCTCCGTCGAGCCCTCGTTTTACGATCGAGGGCCGACGGTGGTTCCCAGGGGACCTCAGCTGGCCTTCACGTAGGCGCATCCCGCTTCCTGCGCGCGCACGACCGCGAAGACGCCCGATGGCTGCATGATCACGCCGGGGACGAGGCCGGCGAGCGCACGCTTGCGCGCTTCGGCGTCGTTCACCTTGTCCGCGGCGGCGACGGCGTCGACGACATCCTGCAGCGCGAGGTTGCACGCGAGCGTGATGACCCCGCGCGCGAGCTGCTTGTGCAGCCCCGACGCGTTGAACGGCGCCGGGATCCCGTCCTTCTCGTCGAGGAGCGCCGGATTCTGCTCGATCGCCGCCGAGGTCAGCGGGTGCGTCACGCCGAACTTCTTGCCCAGCGCGTACTTCTTGATGAACGCGTGCTGCAACGCCAGGACGATCGCGTTGTGGCGCAGCACGAGCACCGGCGAGAGGTCGGCCGCCGGCACCTTCAAGACGTCCATGTACTGGCCGAACCACGCATTGGCGCGCCAGACACCGTAGCCGCTTTCGGGCTCCGTACAGTCGAACACGGCCTTGTGCTTGCCCTTGATGCGGGCCGCCCAGGAGGTGTCCCACGCCCCTGAGGGCTGGGCCTTCAGGTCGGAGGGAAGGGCATCGAGGAGCGAGATCCCGGCAACTCCGGTGGCCAGGTTCCGCACAAAACCACGGCGAGAGGTCGACATGTCAGGAGGGTGAGGGGAGCATCACGATGAGGGCGAACAGCCCTTTGAGCAAATTCTCAGGTGTCCTGCGCCGGATCAACGCAAACGGACGTGTCCGGCAAATCCCCTTGCGCGTGCTTGGCCTCCTCCGAAGTTCGAGCGTCGCTTACCCGGAGCCAAGTCATGCGGCGCGTTGTGGCCTTCTGTGCGTTCACCCTCTGCGTCGCGGCTGACGCGGGCGCTCAATTGTCGGCTGGCTGGCCGTCTGGTCGTGCACGCCTGCGATTCGAGGTCGAGGTGCCGGCTTCCGTGAGGAGCGAACCGACCACGGGACGCGTCTTCATCATCCTCACCAGGACCAACCAGACGGAACCACGCCTGCAGATCAGTCGTGTCGGTGCGCCGATGTTCGGGCGGGACATCGAACGTCTCCCCGCGGGTGGCGTTGCGGTGCTCGACGGCACCGACCTCGGTCACCCGGTCTGGGACATGGCTGACATTCCCGCCGGTGACTACTGGGTGCAGGCGATGGTGAACGTGTACTCCGAGTTCCGTCGCTCCGATGGCAAGGTCGTCTGGATGCACGATGACCAGTGGGAAGGCCAGCAATGGAACCGCGCGCCAGGCAACCTCTTCTCCGTCGCGCGACAGCTCCGTATCGACCCGATGGCGAAGGCCACGATTCGCCTCGTCGCCGACCAGAAGGTGCCGCCGGTGGCCATGCCGGCCAACACGGCGTGGGTCGAACGCTTCCGCTTCGAGTCGCCGCTGCTCTCGAAGTTCTGGGGACGACCCATCTACCTCGGTGCCACCGTCCTGCTGCCACGCGACTATCGCACGTCGACCATTGCCTATCCAGTGCTCTACGAGCAGGGACACTTCTCGACCGGGAATCCGCTGCGCTTCGAGGAAGGCGGCGACCTGCACCGCGAGTGGGTGAAGGACAACTTCCCGCGCATGATCGTGGTGACGTTCCAGCATCCCACGCCGTACTTCGATGACTCCTACGCGGTGAACTCGGTGAACGTCGGCCCGTATGGCGACGCCATCATGCAGGAGCTGATCCCCGAGGTGGAGAAGCGCTACCGCATCATC
>JAEUJK010000381.1 GCA_016794735.1 Gemmatimonadota bacterium
AACTCCTTCCCGTCTTCATCCTGGCGCCAGCGCCAGCGGTACGTGCCACCGGGGCGCACATCCAGCTCGCACACCGGCATCGACCAGCCGGGATACCCCCCGATCCATCGTCGGAACAGCGGCGGCTCAACGTGCGCCCGCCAGAGCAGTGTGCGTGGCGCATTGAAGTCGCGCGTGACCCGGATCTCGGTATCGCTCGGCAGGGACACCTGGGTCCGCCTGTTGAAGGGGATGCTCACGGAAGGCTCCCATCGGTCTTGGCGTCGAGGAATTCGTTCACCATCGGGACGATCACGGACCGACGCTCCATCAGCGTCACATGCGTGGTGTTGGGCAGGATGGCCAGCCGCGAGGCGGAGCGCGGCTTCATGTCGCCGTGGACCTCGCCGCCCTTCAAGCGAACCATCTCGCCGATGTGCTGGAGCAGGATGCCATCCGCATCACCATGGATGAAGAACATGGGCGCGGTCGTCGCCTCGAGCTGCTCGGCCCGCAAGTCGGTGTCTCCGGTGTAACCGGCGACCATGCGTGAGACAAACGCCCCGAAGTGATCCGGCGTCGGGCTCAGGCGCTTGTACTCCGCCTCGATGGGAGAACCCGCGAAGAGCTCGGCGGTCAGGTTCTGCAGCGCGTCGCGCCCTTCGGGAACCACACCATCGCGACGGAATGGGGCTGAGATCACCACCACCCGTCGCACCCGTGCCGGATGCCGCACGGCAAGCTGCATCGCCACGCCGCCTCCCATGCTGTATCCGATGACGTCCGCCCGTGGGATCTTCAGCGAGGCGAGCAATGCCGCGACGTCATCGGCGTGGTTTGCGCTGCGGAAAGGTCGTGGAATGTCTGCCGTCCGCCCGTGCCCTTGCATCTCGACCGCGATGACCATGCGGGTCCTCGCGAGGTCGTCGATCCACCCGGTCCAGTTGGTGGTGATGTTCATGAAGGCGCCATGGAGCAACACCACCGGTTCGCCGCGACCATGGACCTCGTAGTACATCCGGAGCCCGTTGACGGGCACGTAGCCCGTCGTGGGACGCTGTTGCGCCGATACGTCGGCGAAGGCCGTCGTCATCGCGAGGAACGCCGCGATGGTCGTGGTGAAGGGTGTGCCTTTCATCGGGTCACTCGCTTGCATGGCGTGGTTTGCCTCGTTCGTTCGACTGCAGTTCCTCGACGAGCTGGTCCAACCGGTCGAAGCGGGCGTTCCACATCCGGTGGTACCCGGCAATCCACCCGGCCACGTCATCCAGGCGACGACGACTCAACCGGCAGGTGCGTACGCGGCCGGTTTTCTTCGTCGTCACGAGCCCTGTCCGCTCCAGGACACCGATGTGCTTCTTCATCCCCGTGAGCGTCATCCCGAACGTCCCGGCCAGGTCCGTGATCGAGGCGTCCCGCCGACCGAGGTGCTCCAGGATCCCCCGCCGGGTGGCGTCGGCGAGCGCGGTGAAGGGTGCGTTCAGGTGGGATTGATACTGAACCATACGGTTCAGTGTATAACAGCCACCGAGGTCGCGCAAGAGGGCCGTGCCGTGCGTCGTCGCCGGGAGAGCGTGTGCGTACGCAGGGGTCGAAGGTTTTGATGGCGCACCCTGAGCCGACTCTGATCGAGGACAGCGCGCGGAGAGCGGAGATGGCGTGACGCAACCGGGCAGCGAGCTGCGTCCCTCCCGCAGAGGGTCTCCCAGCTCCGTCACCCCGCACCAACGCCCGCCATGGATCGCGCACACCATCCACTTCCCCGCGGCACGTGTCCGTCCGCACGCCGAACGCGTATCGGCGTACCGCTCATGCTCCTCTGCCTCGCAGCACAGGCCGAGGCGCAACGACCACCCGGTTCCCAGACCAGTCCGGGCAACCTGCCACCCACGCCGCTCTCCAGCTACGCGGTCGAAGTCATCCGCATCACGCCGTCGGGAGCGTGCCGGCCCACGATCGGCCGACAAATGACCGTGTTCATGGTGGTGAGGAACACGGGAACCACTGTTGCGACGAACGTTCCCTGGGAGATCAGCATGGTCGGGAGCAGCTCGCGCCAGCGGACCGTGCTGGGCCAAGGCACCCTGGCTTCCCTCGCACATCGCACCCTCGATTCGATCGCCGTCACCGCCACGCCGACCGAACCATCGGTGGTGTTGAGCGGAACGGTGGCCCCGCGCGGCCCGGTGCGTGCCAACACGGCACCGGTTGCGAATCTCGCGCTCGATCGAGCCATCACGATCTATGGGGTTCAGGCGCCACGCGGCGTGACCAACGTGTTATCCGGCGCCGGCGGCGGCGGTGGTGCGTCCATGGGAGTCGTTCCTGCCAACCAGCAGGCCTGCCCATGACTGGCCACCTCAGCAAACGCGATGTTGCCGCACCCGGCCGCCCCCGGTGGAACGCCGCGGTGTACGGCATGCCGCTCCTGGCCGCACTGGCTGCCGCGCCGTGCAGTGTGCGCGCACAACTTCCGCAGAAGGCGCCGAGGGTCGCGCCGGCCGCGGACCGGGTGCAGATGACCGCCTTGTCCGTCTCCAGCACCACTCCAGCACTCGGCAGCACGATGACCGTGCAGGCCACGCTGCGGAACGTCGATCCCAACTACACGCTCAACATCCCGTGGACCATCAGCGTCGCCGGTCCCGCGGGCAACCAACAGGTGGGCAGCGGCACGGCGAGCGCTGTCGCCCCGGGGGCCGCGGTCACGGTCACGGCGTCGTGGCGAGCCGTGGCGGGCGACCACGTGGCCACCGCCACGGCAGACCCCGCCAACTCGTTAGGTGAGATGGCACCACATCCCGCGAACAACGCGCGCACCACCGGCACGGTCACTCCGGAGGAGGTGCGCCTGCTCACCTTCGCGGAGGCGGCCGCTGCGGGGGCACAGTTCGCGAGCAACGTGCAGGGGCCCACGACGTGTCGGGCCGTGGGGGTGTTCGACGCGAGTGATCCGCGCTTCCTCGGCGGCCAGGGACGCGGACGCCCGTTGTTCATCGCCGACTGCACCACACCGCCGCAGAGCCCACCGGTCGTCACGGGGGCCAAGGCCACGCCCGTCGCCTTCACCAACCTCACGCTCCGCAACGGATGGACCGTCCGCAGCGTGCGCGTGTTGAACCGTGGCCAGGATGGCACCCGCCTCGTGGGCAATGCCGGTGGCACCCCGGTCACCCTCCCGAGCGTGGGGGGCATATCCGCCAAGACGGAGTTCTCGCTCTTCGCCGATCGCGGGGCCGTGTTCGAAGCCTTGCTCGAAGTGACCATCGGAGGACCAGCGCACCGAAACCCGTTGCGATGATCCGC
>JAEUJK010000422.1 GCA_016794735.1 Gemmatimonadota bacterium
GTGCGGTCGTCCACCCGCTGTTCCACACCACGTACAGGTCGCTCCCCGGCGAGCGAGTGAAGCGAAGCCGCGCATTCACGCTGGCGCGCTCGGACTCGTTGTCGTACTGCGCGAACACCGTCGTCGACAGGCGTGGCGACATGGCGTAGTCGGCACGCAGCCGCGCGATGGTCGCCGCAAACGCATCGTTCGCGCGTGTGATGCGCGTTCGCTCGAACTCGGCGAAGAGGAGAATGTGCGGTTCACGGCGATAGCCGACCCCCGAGCTCCACTCGTATCCGCGCCCGTCGTACAACTCGCCGAGGGTGACCGAGAACTCGGGGACCAGGGTTCGCGCTTCGGAGCCCTCGAGGCTCACTTCCACCTGGTTGTACGCATAACGACCGGCCGCGATCACCGATCCGGGGAAGATCTCGAAGTCCTCCGGCGGGACGTCCCAAAGGCGCTTGAGGTTGAACTCGAACGAATCGCCACTCTCGAACTGCGCGCCCAGCGGCCGTACGGTGAGCGACGCGTTGTCCAGCGACCCATCGAGCCGCGACACCCAGTCCCACGACGGCAACGAGAAGTCCAACCGGCGGATGCCCCAGCGTCGCGGACGCGGCGTGAGGGTGACCTGGCCGGCGAACCGTTGAATGCCGCTCTGCGAGACGAAGCCGAGTGCGGGTTCGAACCCCGTTCCCACGCGGTCATAGCGGAAGACGATATCCGCGTGGTCGTTGGGGTAGTCGACGATGAAGCGCGAGTAATTCGCGGTCGGGACGCCAGCGCTATCCCGGTTCCATGCGGTGGAGCCGAGCAGGACGAGGTTCTGGCCGCCGATGATGTACGGCAGGTTGAAGTCAAAGCCGCCGGCGAGGGACGTGGCCGCGTCGGGGCGTGATTGCGCCGTGACCATGGCGCCGAGGTAACCGCGCCCCAGGATGTCGCGTTTCACACGCCCCACGAGGTCGGTCGCGTCTTCGTCACCACCACTCCGAACAACCAGCGCCCCCACCTGCTGGCGTCCCGCACGTCCGGTGAGGCGCGCGCCGCCGAGGATCGGGATCGGGGTGCCGTCTGGTCGGAGCCCGATGCGGCGGCTGTAGAACAGCTGCGTCTGTCGCACGCGGCCGAAGTCGAAGATCCCGGCCCCTTCATTGAAGAACTGGCGCGTTTCGGGAAAGAAGACGGGGAAGCGTGTCAGGTTCACGACCTGCTGGTCCACTTCGGCCTGGGCGAAGTCCGTGTTGTAGGTGAGGTCGAGGGTCATGCGGTTGGTCACCGCCACCTTCACGTCGAGCCCGGCCTCGGCGCCTAACGAACCCGCGAGGGTGACCGAGTCACGCCCATCGGGAAAGAAGCGGCGATCGTCGAGGCGTTGGGTGGCCAGCACATACGGCCGCGCCTCCGCGCGTGAACGACCGGGCAGGTTCGCGAGTCCCTCGAGGCGTCCCTCGCGCTCGAGGAAGCGGATGCCCTCCCCGCGGCGCCAGCTGCGCCACAGGGCGTATTCGTTCTTGCGACGGATGAACCGCTGCACGTTCATCCCCCACGCGACGGCCCCGCTCGGGTAGCGCAACGTTTGCCAGGGGATGAACAGCTCGGCGACCCACCCTTCGGATGTGACGTGTGCGCGAGCGTCCCAGATGCCATCCCATCGGTCGTTCTGCTGCTCGAAGGTCAGGATCTCGGCGTCATGCAACGCGCCGTTGGGGTTGACCGAGAAGAGGAAACCCGAGCGTCGATCGTTCTGCGAGTCGATCGCGAGGGTGAGATGGTCGTCCGTCTCGAAGTCTGCGTCACGGCGCAGCTGGGCGCGACGGATCCCGGCGGGGTCCCGGTCATGGGCCCAGACCCCGACCCAGAGTCCGGCGTCTGTGCCGAGGAAACGCACGACGGTCCGCTCGGAGGCCGGTTCGCCCTCCACGGGATCCCGCTGCGTGAAGTCGACGATGGAATCCGCCTGCGCCCAGTGCGATTCGTTGAGCTGGCCGTCCAGCTGCAACGTGGCACCCTTCGGCAGGCGCAGGGCGCGGGGCCACGGTGGCTCCTGCGACCAGGCCAGCGAAGTGCAGAGGATGGTGGAAAGGATGCCGAGGCGGGACGCCATCCCTGAAGTGTGTCAGCCGCGCAGGCTTATCGCGAGCCACCCGGCCAGGCCGGCGCCGAGCATGATCCCTGCGATGGCCAGGCGTGCCCGCCAGCGAAAGGCGAGGACCAAGGCCACGAGAAAGATCGCGATGGCCAACGGCGCGGTCGCGACCTGGCGGAGCAACCCAACGGCCGTGACGGCAACGAGGCCGACGACGCCGGCGGTGACACCGTCGAGGAAGCCGTGTGCACTCGTGTTCTCCACGAGACGCTCCACGTGGCGGTGGCCCACGAGCGTGAACGCAAACGCGGGCGCGAAGACGCCAATCGTGATGGCGATCGCGCCAAGGGCACCACCGCCGGCATACCCCACGAAGGTCGCGAAGATG
>JAEUJK010000430.1 GCA_016794735.1 Gemmatimonadota bacterium
TTGTTTGCGGGGACCGAGTTCGGCCTGTTCGTGACGTACGATGGCGGCACGACGTGGCGCGCGGTCACCGGTGGCGTGCCGCGGGTGCGCGTGGACGACATCGTGATCCACCCGGTGCGCGGCGACCTGATCCTGGGAACCCACGGCCGCAGCATCATCGTGCTGGACGACGTGACGATGCTCGCGGCGGGTGCGCCGGTCACCGATCGCGCAGCGCTGTACCCCGTGCTCGCGGCCCGCCAGCGCTTCGTGACGCGCGTGCTCCCCACCCCCGGGGCGCGCAACTTCCAGGCACCCAACCCGGCCGAGGGTGCGCTGCTCACATACGCGTTAGGCACGCCGGCGAATGCCGCCGACACGGTGGCCCGCGTGACCATCACCGATGCCTCGGGGGCCGTGGTGCGATCGATGACCGTCCCGGGCCGCGCCGGCCTGCACCGGACCAACTGGGACCTGCATCACGACCGTCCCGCCGGGGTGACCGACGCCGATGAAGGGTGGTTCGGTGCGCCGAAGGGCAGCTGGGTCGCCCCCGGCCGATATACGGTGACGCTGGCCGCGCGTGGCACCCAGGTGTCGCAGGCCCTCGAGGTCCTGGCCGACGATCGCCTCCCCATCGCGGCCGACGCGGCGAGTGCCCGCCATCGGGCGTCCCGCCGGCTGGCCGAGCTGCTCACCGCGTTCAATGGTGGCGTGCAGCTGCACGCCGCGCTCGTCGCGGAACGCAAGCGGATCGAGGATGGGGCTGCCGGCACCCCGCGTCGCGATTCCCTGGCCACGCTCCTGCGCGAGACGCGCACGGCGCTCGACTCGTTAGGTCGGCGGTTCGGCGGGGGCTTTGGCGGCGCGAAGTTCGGCTTCCTGGACCTCGACGGCTCCCTGCAAGCCTCCAGCACCGCACCAACCGTGGCGCAGGAACGCGCCCTCGAGCAGCTCGGCACGAAGTTGCGCGAGGACCTGCGTGCGCTGAACGCGCTGCTCGCCGGATCCATGGCGGAATTGCGACGCCGTGACGCCGGTGGGGCCTCCGGACTCACTCCCGTCCCGATCCCTCCGTCGGACTGAAGCGGCGACCTCAGTTCGACGGGCTTCGTACCACACCCTCCAGCGACTCGACGGCGCGATGCACCTCCTCACGCGCCGCCGGGTCGAGCGCCTCGAGGAGCGACGACAACATCTCCACGCGCCGCGTGCGTCCGTCGAGCAGGATGCGACGACCACGCGGGGTCGCTTCCACCCGACTGACCCTCGCGTCGTCGCTGTCCCCGCGCCGCCGCACCAACCCCTCGGCCTCCAGCCCCTGCACCAGCCGCGTCATCGTGGGCGGCTTCACCTGCTCCGCTGCCGCCAACTCGGTCATCGTCACCGGACCGGCAAAGACGATGACCGACAGGGCCGAGAGGCGTGGGCCGCTCAGCCCGGTGGCCTCGTCCACCTTTCGCAACCGTCGCAACAAGTGAATCGCGACGGAGTGCAGGCGATCCGCGGTCTCGTGCAACTCCGGCGAACGACTCATCAGGCGACAGGGACTTCGCTCATGAGGACCAGCGTGTTGCCATCCGGGTCCTCGAACGCACACAACCAGAGGGTGTAGTTCGGTGCCTTGTGGGCGACATGCGGCGGGTCCTTCATGGCGGCGCCGCGCGCCTTGAGCGTCTCGTAGGTCGCCTGGATGTCGGAGACCTTGAAGTAGACCGCCGAGCCGCGCAGGTGCTGGGCACCGTCCTCGCGGACACCAATGAGCAGCCGGACGTTCCCGGCCATGAAGAACGCCATCTGCGGCGGCGCGGCGAACAGGAACGGGAGCCCCAGGGTGTCGCGATAGTACGCAATGGCCTGCTCCACGTTCGAGACGGGGATCAGGAGTTGGCCAACAGTGGCGGTGGAGAGGTCCGCGGTGGCAGTCATGGCGATGAGGGGTTCGGGTCGGCGTGCGAATAATAGTTAGCCGTGCTAAGTATCTTCGTCAACCCTCCCCCGGCGCCGGCTCCCCCCGGGCGTTCCCGACACCTGTGCGCGACCACAGATTCCCCGGACGAACCCTTCGCTCCGGTCACACCATCGTGCGACACACCACCGCGCTCCTCACCGTCCTGGCCGCCGCGTCGCTTCCGGCGCAGGCGCCCTTCGATGCCTTCCGGGCCCGCTCCATCGGCCCCGCCGTCATGGGCGGCCGCATTCACGACGTCGAGGTCGACCCTCGGGACCCTGCCACCATCTACATCGGCGCGGCAGCCGGTGGGATGTGGAAGAGCACGAACAAGGGGACCACGTGGACCCCGACGTTCGAGGGCCAGCCCGACAACACCTTCGGCGACATTGCGATCTTCCCCGGTGACTCGCGGGTGATCTGGGCCGGGACCGGTGAGCAGAACAACCGCCAGAGTTCGTCCTGGGGTGGCGGGGTGTATCGCTCCACCGACGCGGGGGCGACCTGGACGTTCGTCGGATTGCGCGAGTCAGCCAGCATCGGCCGCGTGATCCCGCATCCGACCGACGCAAACACCGCGTGGGTCGCGGCCGTGGGCAACCTGTGGAAGCCTTCCCTCGAGCGCGGGGTGTTCAAGACCACCGACGCCGGCCGCACGTGGAGCAAGGTCTTGTTTGTCGACTCGCTCACCGGGGCGACCGAGCTGGTCATCGACCCGCGTGACCCGAACGTGCTGTATGCGGCCACCTACCAGCGCCTCCGCTCCGCCTTCGGCTTCAATGGCGGTGGCCCGGGCTCCGGCCTCTGGAAGACGACGGACGGCGGCACG
>JAEUJK010000434.1 GCA_016794735.1 Gemmatimonadota bacterium
GCGCCGATCATGCGGGTGACCGCGCACGATATTCCGTTGCCGTACGCGCCGCAGCTCGAGGACTTCGTGCTGCCGCAGGCGAGTGACGTGGTGCGGGCCGCGCGCTGGGTGGCGGCATATTGACGGTGGAACCGACGCCGGAAGGGCAGGACGCCGACGTGGCGCTCGGGCGACGGGTGGGCGTGGGGTGCTTTTCGTTGTTTGTGGGAACCTGGAGCGGCGCGATGGTTGCCGTCCTCCTGGGGAAGGTGATCGAAGGGGCTCGGCGCTCGCCGTCGTGTGAGGGGCTGCCGACCTGCAACTGGTACGTGTATGCGGGCGTCGGCGCGCTGGTTGGCGCCGTGTCCCTGCCGGCATTGGTCTTTTGGCGATTGCGGCGCGGTTCGGCGCCGTCATCCAACGGGAGAGGATAGCACGTGGCTCGAATCGATGTCGTAATGCCCCAGATGGGGGAATCGATCGCGGAAGGGACGATGTCGCGCTGGCTCAAGAAGGTCGGCGACACCGTGAAGCGCGACGAACCCCTCTTCGAGATCTCGACCGACAAGGTCGACGCCGAGATCCCCTCGCCGTCGGCTGGCATCCTGGCCGAGATCCTCGTCACGGATGGCCAGACGGTGCCCGTGCAGACCGTGGTGGCCCGGCTGGAAACCGACGCGAGTGTCGCCGTCTCCGCCGCGGCGCCCGCGCCCGCACCAGCAGCGGCCGCCCCGGCGGCCCCCGCGGCGGCCGCAGCGCCAACGCCCGCCCCGGTGGCGGGGAGCGCCCCGGCGCCCGCCCAGCCCGCAGCGGCTCCTGGCTCCTTCGAGGAGCGCGTCCGTTCGAAGTCGTCTCCGCTCGTGCGCAAGATGGCTGCCGAACATGGAGTTGAACTCTCCACGCTCACGGGAAGCGGCGTCGCTGGTCGCGTGACGCGAAAGGACCTCGTCGGCTTCCTCGAGTCCGGCGCTGCGCGTCCGGCCGCGGTTGCACCGGCGCCGATGGCCTCCATGTACGCACCGGCCGGCCTTGGCTTCGATCCGCCTGCGGTGGAGCCGTGGCCGGGTGACGTCGTCGAGCCGATGTCCAAGATCCGCCGCCTCACGGCGGGTCACATGGTCTACTCCAAGCACACGTCGGCGCACGTCACCTCGTTCTTCGAGGTCGACCTCACGCGCGTCGCGCGCGTCCGGAACGCCCTGCGCGCCGACTTCGAGAAGCAGCACGGCGAGAAGCTCACGTACCTGCCGTTCATCACCAGCGCGGTGGTGCAGGGGCTCCAGAAGTTCCCGGTGCTGAACGCCGCGGTGCGCGGGTCCGACATCGTCTTCCGCAAGTCGTACAACATCGGCATTGCCGTCGCGCTCGACTGGGGCCTGATCGTCCCGGTGGTCAAGCGCGCCGACACGCTCAACCTGGTGGGCCTCACCAAGGGGATCAACGACCTGGCGAACCGGGCGCGCGCCAAGCGCCTCAAGCCGGAGGACGTGGCCGACGCGACCTTCACCATCACCAACCCGGGCGTCTTCGGCTCGGTGATGGGGACGCCGATCATCCCGCAGCCCACCGTCGCCATCCTCTGCGTGGGCACGATCGAGAAGCGGCCGAAGGTGCGCACGGGGCCCGATGGCGAGGATACGATCGCCATCCGGACGTGCACTTACCTGTCGATTTCGTTCGACCACCGCATCGTCGACGGCGCGGACGCCGACCAGTTCATGGCGTTCGTGAAGCAGCAGCTGGAGACGTGGCCCGACGTGAAGGCGTGATGCGTGCCCTCGTGACGCAGGCGCTGCAGTACCCGGTGGCACGCCGTGAGGACGTGCTCGCCGAGTTGCGCGGGCGACGCGAGCAGTTGCGCCAGGCCGGGTGTAACTACTGGTTGTTCGAGGACGCCGGCCTTCCCGGCGTCCTCATCGAGTTCCTGGAAGCGCGGGATGCCGCGACGTTGGCCCGGGCGCGTGAGGCGGCGGGCCTGCCGCGGGTCGACGTGCCGATTCTCTCTGAAGTGGAGTTCTGATTCCATGCCTTCCCGTTCCATTGCCGTGGGTGGCCGTACCTGGCGCGTGTTCCCGTCCGGCTACGTGACCCAGTACGACCGCGACGAGTTCGGTCTCATGTTCGTGAGTGGCACCGGGACCCAGCGCGAGGTGCGGATCACGCGCTACTCGCCCGTCGGCGCCCGCTCGCGCGAGCAGTCGCTGGCGGAACTCTCCGACGCCGAGCTGCAGCGCCTCTTTGGGGAATCGCAGGCCAGCGCGACGTCGCCCGAAGCCGGGTACGCATCGTGAGTGAGGGCGGGGTGCCGTCGACGGCGCCCGCCCTTCCGACGGTCGACCTCCACATGCACTCGACGGCCTCGGACGGCAGCCAGACGCCGACCGAGGTGGTTCGGGCTGCCGTGGCCGCGGGTGTTGGTGCCATCGCCCTCACCGATCACGACACCGTCGCCGGCATCGAGGAGGCCTGGGCCGCGGCGCAGGGCACCGGGCTGCGCGTCGTGGCTGGCGTGGAGCTCAGCGCGTACCAGGGCGACGACGAGGTGCACCTGCTCGGGCTGCACCTCGAGGACATCGCGCGCATGCAACGCGACCTCGAGACCTTCCGGGATGCGCGACTGGAGCGTGGGCGCGCGATGGTGCGCCGGCTGAACGAGATCGGCGTGACGATCACCTTCGATGACGTGCTGCACGTGGCCGGCGATGCCGCGATCGGGCGGCCGCACGTGGCGCGGGCGATGGTCGAGAATGGCTGGGCGCGCGACCTGCGCGACGCCTTCGATCGCTACCTCGGCGCCGGGCGACCGGCCTTTCTCGAGAAGCGCCGACTGACGCTCCGCGATGCGATCGCGATGGTCCATGCGCAGGGCGGGCTCGCGATCCTGGCCCACCCGGGTGCGGCGACCAACAAGGCGCGCCTCGCCGCGCTGCAGTTGCAGGGGCTCGATGGCGCGGAAGTCCTGCACCCCAGCCACACCATCGAGGATCGGCGTCGCCTGCTCGAGGGGGTGCAGTCGTTAGGCATGCTGCCCAGCGGCGGCTCGGATTCGCATGGCGCCACCGAGGGGGCCCGCGTGATCGGGGCGATGAAGGTGCCGATGGCGTGGCTCGACGCGCAGGACGAGGCGGTGCGCCAGCGCCGGTCGGCCGCTGTCTGACCGCGAGCGGCCGGTCGCCCTCGTGACCGGTGGTGCCCAGCGACTGGGCGCCGCGATGACGAGGGCGTTGGCGAAGCGGGGGTATGCCGTCGCGGTCCATTGCCGCCAGTCGTGCGCCGCAGCCGACGCCCTCGTGGCCGAAGTCGTGGGCGGCGCGCGGCGGTTCACCGCGGAGCTGGGAGACCCCGACGCGCCCTCGCGCCTCATCGCCGATGTCATGGGTGCGTACGGTCGGCTCGACCTCCTGGTCAACAGCGCGGCGAGCTTCGAACGCACCCCGCTGGACACGCTCTCCGTCGAGGCGTGGGATCGGATCTTCGACGTGAACCTCCGCGCGCCATTCTTCCTCGCGCTGGAGGCCTCACGCGTGATGACCGCGGGTGGGAGCATCGTCAACTTCTCCGACCTCGCGGGGTTCGAGACCTGGCCGGGGTACATCCCGCACGGCTTGGCGAAGGGTGCGGTGGCGAGCATGACACGCGCACTCGCGCGGCAGCTCGCGCCACGGATCCGGGTCAACGCCATCGCGCCCGGTGTGGTACTCCTGCCCGACGACATGCCGGCCGAGGACGCCGAGCGCCTGGCGCGGACCACGCCCATGGGCCGGCACGGGGAACCGGGAGATGTCGTGCGCGCGCTCGAATACCTGCTCGATGCCACCTTTGTCACCGGGCAGGTACTTTTCATCGACGGTGGCCGGCACGTCCGCCACTGACCCGGAACTTCTCGTCTCGTCGCAGGCTTTCCCTCGGTAGCGTCCGGCATCTGGGCCGTGGCGTGGTGTCCGCAGGATCACGTACAGGCATCGTTCGAAGATGGCACAGCACGAAGTCGACATCGTTGTGGTTGGCGCCGGCCCCGCCGGCATGACGGCAGGCCTGTACGCCGGACGTTCCATGCTGAACACCGTCATCCTCGAACGCGGCGCGCCCGGTGGTGAGCTGCTGAACACCGAGATGATCGAGGACTATCCCGGCTTCGAGCACGTCGAGGGCTGGGACCTCGCGCAGAAGTTCGCGGCCCACGCGGCGAAGTTCGGCGGCAACATCATCAATGCCAACGTGGACCGGGTGAAGCGCCTGCCCGACGGCACGTTCGAGACCAGCGCGGACAACGGTGATGCCTGGCATTCCGAGGCGGTGATCGTCACCGCCGGTGGGACCCCGATCAAGCTGGGGATTCCCGGGGAAGCGGAGTACGCCGGCAAGGGCGTGTCGTACTGCGCGGTCTGCGACGGCGCGTTCTTCAAGGGGCAGGTGATTGCCGTCGTCGGCGGTGGTGACGCCGCGTGCGAGGAGGCCGACTACCTCACGCGCTTCGGCAGCAAGGTCTACCTCATCCACCGACGCGACGAGTTCCGCGCCTCGAAGATCGTGCAGCAGCGCGTGTTCGCGAACCCGAAGATCGAGGTCATCTTCGACACGGTCGTCGATGAGATCCATGCCGATGCCAAGGGACTGGTTGACCACCTGTCGCTCCGCAACGTGAAGACCGGCGCGACCTCGACGCTCGCGACCAACGGCATCTTCGTGTTCATCGGGTTCAAGCCCAACACCGGGATCATCGCGGACCATGTCGACCATGACGCGTCGGGGTACCTGATCACCGACTGGAACATGCAGACGTCGATCCCCGGGTTGTTCGCTGCCGGCGACGTGCGTGTGCAGCTCACTCGGCAGGTGACCACGGCGGTGGGTGACGCCACGACGGCCGCGGTCGCGGCGGAGAAGTACCTCACGGCACGGCGGAAGGACCGGGCCAACACATGAAGGTGACGTCGATCGTGGTGGGGCCGTTCCAGGAGAACGCCTACCACCTGCTCGATGAGTCCACCGGGGACGCCGTCCTCATTGATCCGGGCGATGAGCCTGATCAGGTGCTCGCCATGGCGGAGCGGGGCGGGGGCACGCTGCGCGCGGTTTGGGTGACCCACGGGCACCTCGACCACATCGGAGCCATCGCCGGCGTGCGCCGACGGTTTCCTGACCTGCCGATCCACCTGCACCCGCTGGACCTGCCGCTCTACGGTCCCGGCGCGCGCGCGGCGGCGCGGATGTACGGGATTCCGTTCGAGGAAGCACCCGCCCCGGACCGCGAATTCGCCGAGGGAGACCGCGTGAGCTGCGGATCGCTCACGTTCGACGTCTGGCATGTGCCTGGCCATGCCCCCGGACACGTCCTGCTGCACGGGCACGGGATCGCCTTCGGCGGGGACTGCCTGTTCGCCGGTTCCATCGGACGCACCGACCTGCCGCTCTCCAACGGCGAGGACATGCAGCGCTCGCTCGCACGTATCGCGACGCTGCCCGCGGATGTGCTGGTGTATCCGGGCCACGGACCCAGCACCACCATCGGCCAGGAGTTGGGGTCCAACCCGTTCCTGTCGGGGCTGGCGAGGCCAATCCGCCGCGGGTAGCTCGTCCCGCCGGGTGCCGTTCGGGCGTCGGACACGCCATGTTTCCGGTCCTCCCCCCGCCTTTTCAACCCCTCTCTCGACCCGTCGACATGCCCCTTTCTCGTCCGCGCGTCCGCCGCTTTGGCGTCCTGGGTGTGGTGGGCGCGACTGCCCTTGTGGCGTCGTGTGATACCACGCTCTCCTTCCGTCCGAACGAACTCCTCTGGGGCTTCGTGACGATCAATGCCGTCGAGAATGCGTCGGCGCAGATCCGCACCGCGCCCAATGCCGTGTTCTTCCGCGGCGAAGTCTCGACGGTGCCGAGCGCCGCGCTCCGGCCGGACTCGTGCTTCCCGGTGCAGAACTTCGTGCCCTCGACGAACTCCTTCACGGGCGTGACCTACCTCGATGCCGGCGCGGCCGTCTCCGTCACCATGGGTGGCCAGGCGAACTCGATTCCGCGCGTCTCCAACAGCGGCATCACGTCCTACAACCTCGCGTCCGGGACCAGCGTGAACTACACGCCGGGCGACTCGGCGATCATTGCCATCCCGGGCGCGAACGGCGGGTACCCGCAGGTCGAACTCCGCGCGAAGACGGCGGAAGCCTTCACCCTGCAGCCGCTGGTGGCACCGTCCACCGGGTACATGCAGCTGCGCTGGAATCGCGCCGCCGACACCAGCTCGGCGCTGATCCTCCAACTGACGTTTGCGCCCGCGGGCGGGAGCGGGAACATCTCGCGTGAGTACCGATGTGCGTTCAAGGACGACGGCGTCGACTCCATCCCGGTGAGCGCCATTCCGGACTGGACGAACGCGACGAACATCAAGCGCGAGTTCATCGCCACGCGGCTGCGTACGGTGCTGCGCGACATCAGCGGCGGGGCGATCCAGTTCATCTCGACGTACCAGATCCCAACACCCAAGCAGTAGTCGCATCGTGCGCATCACGACGTGGGCCGAATATGGCGTGATCTGCGCCCTCCACCTGGCCAAGCGCCGGGCGGACGGTCCGGTGACGGGTCGCGACCTCGCGGCCCGTGAAGCGTTGAGCGCGGACTACGTCGAGCAGATCCTGCTGCGGTTGCGCCGGGCCGGCCTGTTGTCGTCGACCCGCGGGGCGAGGGGTGGGTATTCCCTCGCTCGTGCGCCCGAGGAAATCACGGTGCGCGAGATCATCGCCGCCTCCGAGCTGGCGACCTTCGACCTGCATTGCGTCTCGCATCCTATCGGGGACGAACGGTGTTCGGATTCCCAGAACTGCTCGATCCGGCCCGTGTGGATGATGCTCCAGCGCCGGATCGACGACGCCCTCGAGAGTGTCCGGCTTTCCGACCTCCTCGCCGACGAGCCCTCGGTACGTCGTCGGGTGGGGCTGCCCGTGCTGCAAGGCCAGGTCGGCTAGATGTTCGGCGCCCTGTTCGCGCGGCGGCCCACGGCTGCCCAGCGGTACGTGGCGATAGTCGTGGCCGAGCCGGCCCAGGAAGAGGTCCAATGGCTGGCGAAGGAAGCGACCGGCGGTGACGAGGATCGCGCCGCCTGGGAGCTGCGCTACCTCCGGCGGGCCATCGGGCTCCTCGTGGCCCAGCGGGATGCCCTGGATGACCGAACGGCCTCGGCCGTGGCCCGCGAGCTGGCGGTCGCGATGCAGGCGGACCGGCATGTGGCGGCCGCGATGGTGAAGGTGGCCGAACGCCAGTTCAACGAGCGCCTGTCGGCCTATCGCGAGATGATGGCGATGCGCGGCCTGCAGGATACCCCGGCCGAGCGCGTGTCCCGCACGTTGCTCCTGCTGTCAGGCTCGACCAGGGTCGAACTGGACGCGGTTGCCCGGGGAGCGGCGCTCGTCGAGCGCTGGGAGGACGAGGCGGAGCAGGGCCTGCGCTCGTCGTTCGGGGATGCCCGGATGTCTCTCCCGGGCGGGGCCCCTCCGGAACGTCGCGAGGGGTAGTGCCGAAGGGGGGACTCGAACCCCCACGGGCTGTCGCCCACTGCACCCTGAATGCAGCGCGTCTACCAGTTCCACCACTTCGGCAAGGGGGCGGAACCTAACCCGGGCCGTACAACCAAGTCAACGTGAGCGTGGCCCGTCACGTCGTTAGGGCGCGACCCGGGCACGGTGCCCGATTAGCTTCCCTTGGCCATGGCGTCCCCCAAGACAGAACCTGGAATCGAGAGTATTGCCCGGAACCGGCAGGCCCGGCACGAGTACGAGGTGCTCGATTCCTGGGAGGCCGGCCTGGTGCTGACCGGGAGCGAGGTGAAGGCCCTGCGCGAGGGGAAGGCCAACATCACCGACGCCTATGGCATCGTGCGCGACGGGGAGGTGTACCTCCTCAACATGAACGTGTCGCCGTATTCGCACGGGGGGTACGTCACCCACGAGAGCACGCGCCTGCGCAAGCTGCTCCTCCACAAGCGCGAGATCCGCAAGCTCATCGGTGGCGTGGAACGTCAGGGGCTGACCCTCGTCCCGCTGGAACTGTACTTCAAGGGGGGCCGCGCGAAGGTGCGCATGGCCCTCGCCAAGGGCAAGAAGATGCACGACAAACGCGATGATGCGCGCAAGCGCGACGCCGAGCGCGACATGGCGCGCGCCTTCCGTCGGCGCTGATGTGGCTTTCCCTCGCGCTGCTGGCGAGCCTGCTGCAGCCCGGACGGCTCGTCGTCCGGGACGGTGAGCTGTCCACGCCGATCCCGCTCCTGGAAACGCAGCGTGGCCCGATGATTCGCCTGGAGGAAGGGTTGCAGGCGATCGGCGGCGCGCTCGTGCGCATGGGTGGTGATCGCTACCGCTGGGTCGTGGGCGGTGCCGACATCGAGCTCACGATCGGGATCGCGGTGGCGAAGGTGCGAGGCAAGTCGGAACCACTCACGGCGCCCCCCACCGTGTTCGACGGAAAGCTGCTGGCGCCACTCGCCCTGATCACGGACCTGCTGCCTCGCGTGGCGGTGGGGTACCGCTTCGATGCCGCGCGTTCCGAATTGAGGCGTGTGGCGCTTCCCACGGGGCCCGCGCCGGTGGCCACGCGACGTGCGCCGGAGCCGGAGCGGCCCGTCCCGGCGCGCCCGCGCCAGCCGGTGCCCCGTGTCGTCGTGGTCGACGCCGGCCATGGTGGCCCGGACCGCGGCATGAGCGGGCCCATCGGCGGGGGCGTGCGGATCTACGAGAAGAACATCACCCTCGGCGTCGCGCGCGAAGTGGCGAGTGCGCTCGAGCGGCTCGGCGTGAAGGTGATCATGACGCGCACGCGGGACACCCTCATCGCCCTCGCCGACCGCGGTCGGATCGCCAACGAGGCCAAGGCCAGCGTCTTCCTGTCGATTCACGTGAACGCCGCCAATCCACGATGGCAGAACCCGGGTGGCGCGCGTGGGTTCGAGACCTACTTCCTCAGCGAAGCCAAGACCGACGATGAACGCCGCGTGGAGCAGATCGAAAACGAGGCGGTGAAGTACGAGGGCGAGCAGGAGATCGACGCCAACGATCCGCTGCTATTCATCCTCAACGACATGAAGCAGAACGAGTTCTTGCGTGAGTCCGGCGACCTGGCGGCCGATGTGCAGGCATCGCTCGCGCGGGTGCACCCGGGGCCGAGTCGAGGGGTCAAGCAGGCCGGGTTCCGCGTGCTCGTGCGCGCTTTCATGCCGGCCGTGCTGATCGAGGTCGGCTTTGGCTCCAACCGCGCCGAGTCGTCCTGGCTGGCCTCTACAAACGGACAGCGGGAACTGGGAAGCGCGATCGCGACGGCGACCGTCGAGTACCTCGACCGCCTGGAGCGGAAGGGAAACACGGGGGGCGGGTCGTGACGGCGAACCTCGGCGTCGATCTCGGCGGGATCGCCCTCCAGAATCCGGTGGTCCTCGCGGCCGGGACGGCCGGCTACGGTGAGGAGCTCGAAGGGGTCATGCCCCTGGAGCGGTTAGGCATGCTCACCACCAAGGCGGTGAGCCCCGAGCCGCGGAAGGGGGCACCGAGTCCACGCGTGGCGGAGTTCCCCGGCGGGATGATCAACGCGGTGGGATTGGCAAATCCCGGGGTGGAGGTCGTCCGGGAGCGACACCTGCCGTGGCTGGCGCGCCACCTCGTGCGCTGCCGCGTGCTGGTGAACGTGGTCGGCTACGCCGTGGAGGACTACGCGGCCGTCATCGCGCGACTGGACGACGTTGGTGGGATGCAGGGGTACGAGCTGAACGTGAGTTGCCCGAACGTGAAGGCGGGGGGGATGGAGTTCGGGCAGGACCCGCAGGCGCTTTCGGATCTCGTGCGCCGGGCGCGGGCGGCGACGCAGCGGCCCCTGTTCGTGAAGTTGTCACCCACCCTGCCTGACGTGGCCCGCGCCGCGGGCGTGGCGCTGGAAGCCGGGGCGAATGGGATCACGGTGGTGAACACGTGGCCCGGCCTCGTGGTGGACATCGAACATCGTCGTCCCGCGGTTGGGTTCGGGACCGGCGGTGTCAGTGGCCCCGGGCTGCTGCCGGTCGGGGTGCTGGCCACGTGGCGCGTGTGGAAGGCGCACGGGGTGCCCATCATCGGCGCGGGTGGCGTGGCGAGTGCGCACGACCTCCTGCAGTACGTGATCGCCGGGGCCAGTGCGGTGGCCGTGGGCACGGCGGCGCTCCGCAACCCGCGGGTACCGGAGCGAATCGTGCGCGAGCTGGACGCGTGGTGCGACCGCCAGGGCGTGAAGAACCTGGCAGACCTCAAGGGGAGTCTGGAATGGCCGAGCTGAAGGCAGTCCCGATCGTGGCGTTGGACTACGGCACCGCAGCGGACGCGTTGGCGCTGGTGCGCGCGCTCGGCGACAGCTGCGGGTTCTACAAGGTCGGCAGCGAGTTGTTCACCGCGGCCGGACCCGCCGTGATCCGGGCAATCCGCGAGATGGGGCACGAGGTCTTCCTGGACCTCAAGTTCCACGACATCCCGAACACCGTGGCCGGTGCCGTGCGCTCGGCGGTGGAGACCGGGGCGAGCATGCTGACGGTGCATGCGTCCGGGGGATCGGCGATGCTCAAGGCCGCGGTGGACGCCGCCGGCTCGTGTCGGGTGATGGGGGTGACCGTGCTGACCTCCTTCACCGCGGCGGGGTTGGGGGAGGCCTGGGGCCGGGAGGTGCCCGACGTCGGCCGTGAGGTGGCCCGGCTGGCGGGGCTCTGCGAGGCGGCGGGGGCCCACGGGCTGGTGTGCAGCGGCCATGAGCTGGCCGGGGTGCGGTCGGCGGCGCCCGGGCTGCGGCCCCTGGTGCCGGGGATCCGGTTCGCGGACGGGGCGACCCACGACCAGGCGCGGGTGATGACGCCGGAGGCGGCGGCGGGGGCGGGGGCGGCCTATCTGGTGATCGGCCGGATGGTCACCGGGGCCCCGGACCCGGTGGCGGCGATGCGGCGGGTGAACGCGGCACTGGGCTGACGCCTCGAAAACTCTGTCCCGGCGCCTTGCATAGAGGGCCTAAGCCCCGTACTTTGATGGTCTTGGCCGTTTTTCTGGGCAGTTTGACCTGCGGGACGTACGGGAGTGTCGACGGTGAAAGTTCGAACGAGCGTGAAGCCCATCTGCGAGCATTGCCAGGTCGTGAAGCGTGCCGGGGTGACGCGCATCATTTGCAAGCGCAACCCCAAGCACAAGCAGCGGCAGGGCTGACATGGCACGCATTTCAGGTGTAGACCTTCCGCGCGAGAAGCGCGTCGAGATCGGGTTGACGTACATCTTCGGGATTGGCCGGACGACGGCGCAGCGCATCTGCGAGAAGTCCGGCGTGAGCCCGGACCTCCGGGTGCGTGACCTGACCGAGGCGGACGTCAACAAGCTGCGTCAGGCCATCGAGAAGGACCATCGCGTGGAAGGTGCGTTGCGCACCGAGATCGCGATGAACATCAAGCGCCTGATGGACATCGGGTCCTATCGCGGGATCCGCCACCGTCGCGGGCTTCCAGTGCGCGGGCAGCGCACGCACACCAACGCGCGCACGAAGAAGGGACCGCGTCGCGCCATCGCCGGCAAGAAGAAGGTGACCAAGTAGTATGGCCACGGGAAAGAAGACCAAGCGCGTCGTGGAGGCGGAGGGTATCGCCCACGTGAACGCCACGTTCAACAATACCCTTGTCACGATCACCGACATGCATGGCAATGCCATCTCGTGGGGGACGTCGGGCAAGGCGGGATTCAAGGGTTCGAAGAAGTCGACGCCGTTCGCGGCGACGGTCGCCGCCGAGCAGTGCGCCCGCGAGGCGCTGTCGGCCGGTGTGCGTCGCGTGCATGTGCGCGTGCAGGGGCCGGGCTCCGGTCGCGAGTCTGCCGTGCAGGCGTTGGCGGCCGCGGGGCTGCAGGTCAAGTCGATCAAGGACGTGACGCCGATCCCGCACAACGGCTGCCGTCCCCCCAAGCGTCGGAGGGTCTGAGTCATGCGTTACACCGGACCCAGCTGCCGGCAGTGCCGGCGCGAAGGCACCAAGCTGTTCCTCAAGGGCACCAAGTGCTTCACCGAGAAGTGCCCGGTTGAGCGCCGTCCGTACGCCCCGGGCCAGCACGGCCAGGCGCAGGCGCGTCGCCGCAAGGCGTCGGAGTACTCGAAGCAGCTCCGCGAGAAGCAGAAGATCAAGCGCATCTATGGCGTGAGTGAGCAGCAGTTCCGCAACACCTTCGAGAAGGTCGCGAAGCTGCCGGGCATCACGGGCCACAACCTGCTGGCCGCGCTCGAGAGCCGGCTGGACAACATGGTCTACCGCATGGGCTTTGCCGCCAGCCGCAAGGCGGCGCGTCAGCTCATCCGGCACGGGCACATCGAGATCAACGGCAAGTCGGTTGATATCCCGAGTTATGCCGTGGCGCCGGGCGAAGAGATCAAGGTGCGTGGCAAGTCGCGCGAGAACGTGTGGGTCAAGGAGTCGATGGAGCACGCCGCCCGCGGCAGCTCGCCGTCGTGGCTGGCGGTGGATCGCGATTCCTTCAGCGGCCGCATGCTCGAGCGCCCGACGCGCCCGAACATCGCCATCGCCGCCCAGGAGCAGCTGGTCGTCGAGTTGTATTCGAAGTAAGCCGGTCGTGCCGTGGGAGCCCTCAGGCTCTCCCGGCGCGTCCGCGTGAAGGTCGGGACCCTGGCTCCCATACGAACTCACCGCGCGTCAGGGGCGAGGTGAGGCGTCGTCGGCAACCGCCGGCGAGACCATCCGAGGAAACACACCAACATGGCTCAAGCGATCGATATCAAGGGGCTCGTTCGGCCGCACCTCGTTGAGGTGCACCGCCGGGACGACAACCCGAACATGGCCGAGTTTGTCCTGCAGCCGCTCGAGCGCGGCTACGGGCACACGCTCGGCAACGCGATGCGGCGGATGCTGCTCTCGTCGCTGCGTGGCGCCGCGGTTTGGGGCTTCCGCATCGATGGCGTGGTGCACGAGCACCAGACCATCCAGGGCGTCGTCGAAGACGTGCACCAGATCATCGCCAACCTCAAGACGCTCGTGCTCGCGATGGCGGACGACGTCGAGGAAGGCGTGCTGCGTATCTCGAAGTCGACCACCGGAGCCGTCACGGCCGGCGACGCCCATGAGACGGGCGGCATTCGCGTCGTGAACCCCGCGCACCACATCCTCACCCTGCAGGACCGTCGCGACATCAGCATTGAGCTGTATGTCCGCAAGGGTCGCGGCTACGTCGAGTCCGACGGCCATGCGGTCGACCGCGGCCTGCCGATCGACCTGGTCCGCATCGACTCGATCTACAACCCGGTTCGTCGCGCGAACTTCACCGTCGCCGAGACCCGCGTGGGCCAGCGCACGGACTACGATCGCCTGACGCTCACCGTCGAGACCAACGGCACCATCTCGCCGGAAGAAGCGGTGTCCTACGCCGCCGCCCTGGCGCAGTCGCACTTCCAGTACTTCGCCTCCTTCGGCAGCCACACCTCCGCGCCGCTGTCGCTCGGTGGGGGTGACGCCGGCAGCGATGGCGCGCGTCTCGCGGCGCTCTTCAAGACGCCGATCGACGAACTCGAACTCTCGGTCCGCTCGGTCAACTCGCTCAAGAACTCGAGCATTCGCAGCCTGGGTGACCTGGTGCGGCAGACCGAGAACCAGATCCTGCAGGTCAAGAACTTCGGCAAGAAGTCGCTCCAGGAGATTGCCGACCTCCTCGAGAAGGAAGGCCTGAATTTCGGCATGCGCTATGAAGAAGGTGGGGACGGCGTGCGGATCATCGACTGGGGGACCGCCCCGAGTCATGCCGCGGCCAACGCACCTGACGACGAAGAGGAGCCCTAAACCATGCGTCACCGTAAAGCCGGGCGAGCCCTCCGGCGCACGTCGGAGCAGAAGACTGCCCTGATGCGCGGACTCGCCTCGTCGCTGATTGAACACGGCGCGATCGAAACCACCGAGGCCAAGGCCAAGGAGTTGCGCCCGTTCGTCGAGAAGCTGATCACCAAGGCCAAGTCCGGCACGTTGCACGATCGTCGCCTGGCGGGGCGTCACATTCACAAGCGCGAGACCGCGGACAAGCTCTTCAAGGAGATCGGTCCGAAGTACCTCAAGCGCAACGGCGGCTACACGCGCATCCTCAAGACCGGACACCGCAAGGGTGACGGCGCGGAGATGGCGCGGATCGAGCTGGTGGAAGGGTAACCCATGCAGATCAATCGCAGCCGCTGCTACTCCTGCGGCAAGGGCGTGACCTACGGCAACAACGTCTCGCACGCCAACAACAAGGTGCGCCGGACGTGGAAGCCGAACCTCCAGGTCGTGCGCGTCGAGTCCGAAGGCAAGATCATCAAGGTCAAGGTCTGCACGCGCTGCCTGGCCGCCGGCAAGGTCAAGCGAGCCCCCCGCGCCGCACGAGTGGCGTGAGCCGGGCCAGCCTGTCCAAGTCCATCAAGGGAGCGCTTCTGGCGCTCCCTTTTTGTTAGCCGGATGCCAACCGCGCTCATCACCGGCGTCACCGGCCAGGACGGCTGGTACCTCGCCCTGCAGCTCATCGGCGAGGGATGGCAGGTCCACGGCGTCGCGCGTCGCGCACGCGAGGTGCCCCCGGGGACGGTGCTCCACATGGCCGACGTGGCGAACGCGACGTCGTTCGCCGAGCTCGTGGCGCAGGTGGCCCCCGACGTGATCTTCCACCTGGCCGCCGACTCGTGGGCCGGTGGAGCCGACGCGGCCGCAGCAGTCGTCGAGGCGCAACGCACGGCGATGGCGTCGGTGCTCACGGCGTGGCGCACCCACGCCCCGGCGTCGCGCGTGGTGGTCGCGAGCTCCAGCGAGGTGTTCGGGCGCACGACGACGTCGCCCCAGGATGCCTCGACCCCACTCGACCCGGCGACGCCGTACGGCCACGGAAAGGCCGTGGCGCTGGAGCTGCTCCGACGAAAGCGCGCCGAAACCGGGGGCCATCTCTCGGCGGCGATCCTCTACAACCACGAAAGCGAGCGTCGCGATCCGCGATTCCTTGGTCGCAAGGTGTCGCTGGGGGTCGCCGCGATCGTCGCCGGTCGGGCCGCGGAACTTCACCTGGGCAACCTCGACGCGATGCGCGACTGGGGGTATGCCCCCGATCACGTCGATGCGCTCGTGCGCATGGCGAACGCCGCGACCCCTGGCGACTACGTGATCGGGACGGGGCTTACGCACTCCGTCCTCGAGTTCTGCGAGCACGCGTTCGCCGTGGCCGGGCTCGCGGCCCGTGACTACGTGCGCAGCGATCCGCACCTGGTTCGCGCCGTCGATCCGGCGACGCTCGTTGCGAATGTGGAGCCCGCCGCGCGCGAGCTTGGATGGCGGGCGACCACCACGTTCCCCGAGATGGTTGGCCGGTTGGTCCGCGCCGATCTCGCGCGCATGGAAGGCGCGTGAAGATGCTACTTTTCCCCCAGCGCGCGCGCAGCGCGCGATTCCCGCAACGCTCCCGGCATGCCCCGTCGTAACGACCTGCACCGCATACTCGTGATCGGCTCCGGGCCGATCGTC
This sequence comes from Gemmatimonadota bacterium, assembly GCA_016794735.1. Lineage (GTDB taxonomy): Bacteria > Gemmatimonadota > Gemmatimonadetes > Gemmatimonadales > Gemmatimonadaceae > RBC101. The sequence goes on from JAEUJK010000434.1 coordinate 15,485, forward strand.
ATCGGCCAGGCCGCCGAGTTCGACTACTCCGGCACCCAGGCGGCACGTGCGCTTCGCGAGGAGGGGTACGAGGTGATCCTCGTGAACTCCAATCCGGCGACGATCATGACGGACCCGGAGATCGCCCACCGGACCTACGTCGAGCCGGTGACGCCGGAGTTCGTTGAGCTGGTGATCGCGAAGGAGCGTCCTGACGCGTTGCTGCCGACGATGGGTGGCCAGACGGCACTCAACGTCGCGATGAAGCTGAGCGAGAGTGGGGTGCTGGCGCGGTACGGCGTCGAGCTGATCGGCGCGAAGGCGCGGGCCATCAAGATGGCCGAGGATCGCAAGGACTTCGGCGACGCGATGCAGCGGATCGGGCTCAAGTGCCCCGAGGGCCGCATCGCGACCACGTGGGAAGAGGCACTCGAGATCGCGGAGTTCACCGGATATCCGGCGATCATCCGGCCGGCGTTCACGCTCGGTGGGTCGGGCGGCGGGATCGCGTACAATCGCGCCGAGTACGAGGACATCGTGCGCCGCGGGCTCGCGGCTTCGCCGGTGTCGCAAGTCCTGATCGAGCGCTCGCTGCTGGGGTGGAAGGAGTTCGAGCTGGAGGTGATGCGCGACTACGCGGACAATGTCGTGATCATCTGCTCGATCGAGAACATCGACCCGATGGGCGTGCACACCGGGGACTCGATCACGGTGGCGCCCGCGATGACGCTCACCGACCGCGAGTACCAGGTGATGCGTGACGCCGCCTGTGCGGTGATCCGCGAGATCGGGGTCGAGGCCGGGGGCTGCAACATCCAGTTTGCCATCAACCCCACCAACGGGGACATGGTGGTGATCGAGATGAACCCGCGCGTCTCGCGCTCCTCGGCGCTGGCGTCCAAGGCCACCGGCTTCCCGATCGCGAAGTTCGGGACCAAGCTCGCCGTGGGGTATCGCCTCGACGAGATCCAGAACGACATCACCAAGACCACGCCCGCGTCGTTCGAGCCGGTGCTCGACTACGTCGTGGTGAAGTGCCCGCGCTTCGCCTTCGAGAAGTTTGCCAACGTGAGCCCGCAGCTCACCACGCAGATGAAGTCCGTGGGCGAGTCGATGGCGATCGGGCGCACCTTCAAGGAAGCGTTCCAGAAGGGGTTGCGCGCGCTGGAGACCGGGCGGGCCGGGTGGGACATTGGCGCGCGGGTGCAGGACGACCGGCTGCCTGACGAGTCGCTGGAGGCGCTTCGCGGCGCGCTGCGGCAACCCACGCCGGAGCGGATCTTCCAGGTCAAGCGCGCGATGCGCGCAGGGATGACCGATGCGGAGTTGTTCCGCCTCACGGCCATCGATCCGTGGTTCCTCGCGCAGATGCGCGAACTGGTGGACGCGGAGGCCTGGTATGCGGGGCTGCCGTCGGTGGGTCCGGACGACCTCCTGGCGATGAAGCGCATGGGCTTTTCCGACAAGCAACTCGGTGGCCTTCGTGGGCAGACCGAGGAGTCGGTGCGCGCCGCGCGGTGGCAGGCCGGGATCCGCCCGTCGTACAAGATGGTGGACACCTGTGCGGGCGAGTTTCCGTCGGAGACGCCGTACCTGTACTCCAACTACGACGAGGAGAGCGAGGCACCGCGCACCGGGCGTCGCTCGATCGTGATCCTGGGCTCCGGACCGAACCGGATCGGGCAAGGGGTCGAGTTCGACTACATGTGCGTGCGTGCCGTGATGGCGCTGCGGGACCAGGGGATCGAGACGATCATGATCAACTCGAATCCCGAGACGGTCTCCACGGACTACGACACCGCGGACAAGCTG
>JAEUJK010000436.1 GCA_016794735.1 Gemmatimonadota bacterium
GGCTGGGGATGGTCGGTGCCGGTGGACGCGGAGCGTCGCTTCTTCACGGTGATGTTCAACCCGGCGGATGGTCGCCCCGAGGCTGAGGCCCTCGATGCCGACTACCATCGCCGTCTCCGGCTGCTGCCGGCCCTTGGGGCCCTCGCGGCGTCGGGCACGTGCGTCGGCGCGGCCTTCGCGTGTGACGCATCGACGTACCACACCGAGATGCCGGTGGACGATCGCGTGTTGTCGGTGGGCGATGCCGCCTCGTTCCTCGACCCGCTGTCCTCTTTTGGCGTCAAGAAGGCACTGGCGTCGGGATGGACAGCGGCGGTGGCGCTGCACACGGCGCTCGCCACACCGGACGCGCGTGCCGCAGCGCTCGCGTGGTTCGCGCGTCGGGAGGGCGAATACGTGAAGGCCGCGCAGGCACCCCTCGGTGCGTTGTCCCGCGAAGTGGCCAGCACGGGTGCCGGTGCGTTCTGGGGAACACGTGCCTCGCTCGAGGGCGACGAGGCTCACGCCGACCTCGTCGAGACGTTGCGGTCCGATCCGGCCGTGTTGCATGCCTTTGGCGAGTTGCGGCGGCGCGACCCGGCGGTGCTGCGCACCGGCGTGTTGCGCACCGTGTCCGGACCAGTCGTCCGAGGCAACCTGGTGGTGGAGGAGCCGCACCTCGACCTTTCGCTCGACGGGGCACCGCTGCGATACCTGCGCAACGTGGACCTGCTCCAGCTTGCGGAGCTGGCGGGCGGCGGGATGGAGATGGGTGCGCTGTGCGCGGCCTACGAGGCGAGGTTCGGGGTGACACCACTTCCCGACGTGCTGGGTGCCATCTCGGTCTTGCTCGCGTACGAGGTGGTCGCGTTTGCTTGACAGGCGGGGCCGGGGCCCGTAAAACTCGCAGGTTCGCGCGACGAGAATCCTGATGCGAGTTCGGAAGATCCTAACGACAGCCGTCATCTGGAGCGGCGCCCTCGCCGGTGCGGTGCAGGCGCAGGGGAGCTCCACGGCTCCAGACACCGGCGGGTTTGTGGTCCGCGACCCCCTGGTGCTCCGGAAATGCGGCGGGTGCCACAAGGCAGACAGCACGGGGCGCGTGGCGCGGCTGTCCTGGATCCGCAAGGCGCCGGAAGGGTGGGAAACGTCGATCCGGCGCATGGCGAGCCTGAACGGCGTGAAGCTCGATCCGACCGAGGCGCGCGCGATCGTCAAGTACTTCGCGAATACGCAGGGGCTCGCGCCGGGTGAGGTCAAGCCGGCTCGTTTCGAGACCGAACGTCGACTGATCGATTACACGTACACCGATGGCCCGACGGATCGCACGTGCCGCGCCTGCCACTCGGTCGGGCGCGTCCTGCTTCAGCGCCGCACGCGTGCAGAGTGGGAGCTGCTGATCGCGACGCACCGCGGCTACTACCCCAACTCGGATTTCCAGGCGTTCCGTCGCGGTGGTCCGTCGCCGCGCGATTCCGCGCCGGCGCCGCATCCGATGGACCAGGCGATCGCGCACCTCTCGCGCGCCTTCCCGCTCCATACCACTGAATGGACGGCGTGGTCGGCGACGATGCGGCCCGCTCCCCTCGAAGGGACGTGGATCCTCTCCGGCACGGAGCCCGGCCGCGGCGCCTTCTATGGCAAGCTGGTGGCCACCAAGGTCCCGGGAACCGACGACGAGTTCACCACGCGGGCGACGTACCGGTATGCGCGTGATGGGCGGACGGTCACGCGGGATGGCCGCTCGATCGTGTACACCGGCCACCAGTGGCGCGGGCGCTCCACCCCGGTGGGCGGGACGGCCGACAGCGCGTGGCGCGAAGTGGTCTCGGTGGAGCCGGGGTGGCAGGAGATGAGCGGCCGCTGGTTCCGGGGCGGCTACGACGAGTTTGGGATGGACGTCACCATGCGGCGCAGCGTGGCGAACGCCGTCGTGCTCGGCGTGGAGCCCAAGGCGCTCCGCGCGGGGACGAAGGACGCGGACGTCACCGTGTTCGGCGCCAACCTGCCGCGCCTGACGACGCCGGCCGGGATCGATTTCGGGCCGGGCGTCACGGTGTCGCGCGTGGTGCGCTCGACGCCGGACGAGTTGGTGCTCAAGGTGTCGGTGGACGACGCGGTGCGTGCGGGGGCGCGCGACCTGTTCGTGAGTGGTGCGTCGATGCGCGGGGCGCTGGTCGCCTATCGCACGGTGGACCGGGTGCGCGTGACTCCCGCGTGGGGCATGGCGCGCGCGGGCGGCGTTCGCTTCCCCAAGCAGTTCGCGCAGTTCGAGGCGATCGGGATGAGCAACGGCCCCGATGGCAAGGCCGAGACGGCCGACGACCTCGACCTGGGTGTGGTGCCAGTCACCTGGGGGCTCGAGGAATACGGGGTCACCTACAAGGACGACGACATCACGTATGTCGGGACGCTGAGCCAGACGGGCTTCTTCACGCCGAACCTCGACGGCCCCAATCCGCAGCGCAAGGGAAACCGCAACAACATCGGTGACGTGTGGGTGGTCGCGACGCACACGCCAACGACGCCGGGAGCGCGGGCCCTCAAGGGGCGGGCGCACCTCATCGTGACGGTGCCGCTCTACATGCGCTGGGAACCGACGCGGACCGCGCCATGATGTTGCTCCGTCGCGGGGAGTTTCATGCGTTCGAGGCCGATGGGTCACCCCATGTGTACCTCGTGCCCTCGGCGGCCGTGTTCCGCCTCGACGGCGCATCGGTGGCCGTGCTCGATGCGTTAGGCACGGAGGACCTGTCCCCCGAGACGTTGTCCGAGCGCCTGGCCGATCGCTTTCCGGCGCCGGTGGTGCAGGAGACGGTGCACGAACTCATGGGGGCGCAGGCCATTCGCACGGTCCAGGCCCCCGTGGCGCGGCCGGCCGCGCCGGGCCCGCGGCGCCGCATCCCGCTCACCACGCTCGTGCTCAACGTCACGAGCAAGTGCAACCTGAGCTGCAAGTACTGCTACGAGTACGGCGAGGATCGCCTCGTCGAGCCGGCCACCAAGCCCCGCTTCATGAGCGAGGAGACGGCGCGGGAAAGCGTCGACTTCATGTTCGCCGAAGCCGGGGACGCCCCGAAGGTGCACCTCACGTTCTTTGGCGGCGAGACGCTGCTGAACTTCAAGGTGCTGCGCTTCGCCATGTCGTACGCGAAGGAGAAGGCGGCCGCCCTCGGCAAGGAAGTGGACGCCAGCCTCACGACGAACGCGACGTTGCTCCGCGACGAGATCATCGACTGGATGGTCGAGCACAACGTCGGGGTGACCGTCTCGATGGACGGGGCGCGGGAGCAGCAGGACGCCAACCGCGTCTTCGCGAACGGGATGGGGAGCTACGACAGCGTGATCCCGCGCGTGAAGGAGCTGCTGCGCCGGCATCGTCGCCGCCCCATCGGCGCTCGCGTGACGCTGACCAAGGGCAACCTCAAGGTTCGCGAGATCTACCAGCACCTCAAGCACGAGGTCGGGTTCTACGAGGTGGGGTTCGCCCCCGTGACGACCAGCTGGCAGCGTGACTACGCCATCCAGGACGACGGCTTCGAGCACATGCTGCAGGAGTTCCAGGCGCTTGCGCGGGACTTCCTGGCCACGTCGCTCGAGGGACGCCACCACGGGTTCAGCAACGTCCGCGACACGATCGAGGAGATCCACAAGGGCGTCGCCAAGGCGTATCCCTGTGGTGCCGGGCTGGGCTTGTTAGGCGTGGCGACCGACGGCGACGTCTCGTTGTGCCACCGCTTCGCCGGCTCCGATTCCCACAAGCTCGGGACGGTGCGCGATGGCGTCGACCATGCCCGCCAGGACGAGTACCTGCGGTCGCACCACATCGACAACAAGACGGATTGCCGTACGTGCTGGGCGCGGTCCCTGTGCGCGGGCGGGTGTTACCACGAGGCACACACGCGGTATGGCTCGACGGCGCAGCCCAACCTGCATTATTGCGAGTGGATTCGCCGCTGGAGTGCGACGTGCCTGGAAGTGTATGCGACCCTGGCCGCCCGTCGGCCGGAGTTCCTGAGACAGTTCGACGCCTGAGGAGAGGAGGCCCATGCGCCACCTGAGTGCCATCAACCGCAAGGCCCACGCGATCGACGGGGTGCTCGCCGCCGATGCGGCGCGTGCCGCCGCCACCGGCGACGTGCACGACGTGGCCGACGTCGTGGCCCTGCAACAGCGGCAGGACGGACCACACATCCCGCTCGGTTGCTCGTTTGTGTTCGCCCCCGGCTGGGAGGTCGACAGCTCCGGTTCCACCGCCGGGTTGTGTGCCCCGGTGGAGCGCGACCTGTACGACTGCTACGTGACCTGCTTCTGGCCGATCCACGTGCCGGACCTCTACAACCACGCGCCCGACTGGACGGCGTCGTGCGCGTCGGCGCAGCAGGATTGGCGCAAGATCGACCTCATCTTCCCATGAGCGTACCCAACTCCGTGGTGCAGCTGGCGACCTCCGCCGCCTGGATGTTCCTGATTGCCAGCGGCGCCGCGGCACAGACGGCGTCCGGTGGCAACGGGACGCTCTACTATGCGACCTACGCCAAGAAGATCTTCGTCCTCGACGAGGCGTCGATGGCGGTGAAGGACTCGATGCAGTCCTCGATCGGGATCCCGTTCGGGATGACGCTCTCGGGCGATCGGCAGCACATGTACATCAGCGAGCCGTCGCGCCAGTGGTTCGAGGTGTTCGACCTCAAGACGCGAAAGGCCATCAGCAAGTTCACGCTCTCCGATGACCTGCGTCAGGTGCGGGTGTCGGGGTTCAACGTCGACCCCAGGGAGCGGTATGCCGTCCTCCTGGTGAAGACCGCGACGAAGAAGTCGGATCGCTTCGAGATCGGGAAGCCGACCCTGCTCAAGTACGACCTGCAGAAGAAGGTCGTGACGGACACCATCAAGTGGCCCGACGGGGAGGAGCGCGAGTTCGCGCAGATCCTCCTCTCCCCCGATGGCAACCTGATGTACTTCTTCACGTCCGAGGACATCCTGATCTACGATGCGTTGACGCTCAAGCAGGTGGATCGATGGGACCTGCAGCGCAGCGTTGACGACGGGCTGGGGCGCTGGAACTTCGGCTTCCCCGAGAGCCTGTACGAGGAGCCGGGGTTCTTCACGGGATTGTTCCGCTCGACGGACCCGATCAACAACCGCACCTTGATGGGCGTGGCGCGCGTGGACCTGGCGCGCAAGTCGGTCGACTTCTACTCGCTCGGCCCGAGTGACGGCGTGGGCTTCACGCTGGCCCCCGGGCGCCGCCGCGCGTACGGGCTCAAGCAGCAGGTCGGGAACTACCAGTTCTGGATGTACGACCTCGAGAATCGGCGGGTCGCCCAGCGCGTGGAGTTCGAGGGACGGCCGCGCATGGGGCTCGACGTGTCGACCAACGGTCGCTTGCTGTACATCCACACCGCGGGCCCGACCATCGATGTCTATGACGCCGAGACGCTGCGCTTCGTGCGCACGATCGAGTACGCGGCGGACATGACGGACCTGCTGGTCGTCCCGTAGGGGCGGACCTGGACCGACGGGCGGCATTTCCGCGCCTCCGTCGGTCCCCGCCACGATCGCCGTGTTGCTCCCTCCCGACCTCCGCCGCGCCCTGGGATTCGTCAGGCGCCATGCGTGGCGCCTCGTCCCCGTCGTGGCCCTCACGTTGCTGGCCACGGTGTTGTCCCTGGCGCAGCCGTTCCTCTCGCGCATCCTCGTCGACCGCGCCCTGCTGGGCCGCGACCTCAGGATGCTGGCGTGGACCGTCGCCGGGTTCCTTGGGCTGACCGCGCTGAGCCTCGCCTGCAATGCCATCGCGGGGCTGCGGTACACGCGCGTCTCCGCCGACATCCTGTTCGAGATGCGCCTCGAGGTGCTCACGCACCTGCAACGCCTGTCCCCGCGCTACTTCACCGCGACGCCGCTGGGGCAGATCGCATCGCGCATCAACAGCGACATTGCGGAGATCCAGCGGGTGGTGAGTGAGGTGGCCCTCGCCTGGATCGGGCAGGTGGTCTTCCTCGTGGGCAGCGTCGTGATGCTCGTGGTGCTCGATGTGCGCTTGTTCCTCCTCACGGTGCTGGCCTTTCCGCCCGCGCTCATCTCGCTCGTGTGGTACCGTCGCCGGCTCGAGGGTGCGGTGACGCAGGTGCGGGAGCACAGCGCCGGGGTCGGGAGCTACCTCATCGAGGCGCTGCAGGGGATGCGGCTGTTGGTGGCGCACAACGCGCAGGCGCGCTCTCGCGAGGAATTCGCGAGGCGCAATGCGGGGTTTGTCGAGGCGCTGATGTCCATGCGCCGGCTGACGTACCTGGCCGGCGGGCTGCCCGGGGTCGTGTTGGCGCTGGGCAGCAGCGCGGTGTTCTTCTACGGTGGTTGGCGGGTGATCACTGGGGAGATCACGATGGGGACCCTGGTGGCCTTCGTGGCGTACCAGGTGCGCCTGCTGTCGCCGGTGCAGGGGCTGATGGGGATCTACACGAGCCTTGCCACGGCGCGCGTGTCGTTGCGCCGGGTCCAGGAGATCCTCGATACCCCGGTGGCCGCGCCTGACGAGGCGACCGCGAGCCCGGTGGCGTCCGTGACGGGGGCGGTGTCCGTGCGCCACGTGAGCTACCAGTACGATCGTGGCTCGGTGCTGCGTGATGTCTCAATCGAGGTGGCTCCCGGGGAGTGGGTGGCCATCGTCGGGGCCAGCGGCGGCGGCAAGTCGAGCCTGGCCGACCTGCTCGTGCGCCACGCCGATCCCGACGAGGGGGCGGTCTGCCTCGACGGCCACGACCTCCGGCACTACCCGCTCGACATCCTGCGCCAACACGTCCTCGTGGTCGACGGGGAGCCGTTCGTGATGCACGCGTCCGTACGGGACAACCTGCGGATTGCTGCTCCCGCCGCGGAGGACACCCGCCTGGTGGAGGCGTTGGGGCAGGCGGGTCTCGCGGCATGGCTGCGCGCGGCCCCCGCAGGGCTCGACACCACACTCGGCGAGCGGGGGAGGGCCCTGTCGTCCGGTGAGCGGCAACGGATCGCGATTGCGCGCGCGATCCTCGCCGATCCCGCGGTGCTCATCCTCGACGAAGCCACGGGGGCGCTGGACGCGGCGATGGAACGCGAGCTGCTCGAGTCGCTGAAGCCATGGTTCGCGCGACGAACCGTCGTTTGCATCACGCATCGCCCGTCGGTGGCCGCGATGGCATCGCGCGTCGTGGTGCTGCGGGATGGCCGTGTGGTGCCCGGGGACGGGGCGGCCGCATGAGTGGGGCCGTTGCGCGCGTGGTTCGCGTCGCCGTGATCGACAGTGGCATTGCCGC